>JASHWZ010000177.1 GCA_030043865.1 Thermoplasmata archaeon
CCTATTTGAAGAGCGGGCGGCCGCCCGTCCCGGCCGAGGGGTTCAGCCGATCCCTACGGTGACGAGGGTCTCCGTCGACTTGAGCCCTGGGATCCGCCGGATCTTGTGCACGACGGTGTCGAGCGCCTCGTTGATGTGCGGTGCCTGGACCTTGACGATTAGGTCGAACGGACCCGTGACCGCCTGGACCTCGGCCACCCCGGGCACTGCCTTCATCCGTCGCAGCACGTCGTCGAGCTTGCCGACCTCGACCTCGACGAGCAGGAAGAGCGTCTCCACGCGTCGGCCCTCGACGCGGCACGGCCGGAGGCGCACTTCAAGTTGGCGAGCGCTGGCCCGAACGGTGCCTCCGGTGGCGGGGGGATGGCACCGTCCAAACCGTTATGGCCCGTTGGCGGCCGCTCCTCCGGACCATGGACCTCGTCCTCCGGGACACGCTCTCCGGCACGCTCAAGCCCGTGCGACGGAGGCGCGGCCGGCCGCTGAGGCTCTACGTTTGTGGGCCGACGGTCTACGACGTTGCCCACGTCGGGCACGCGCGCACGTACCTGTTCTTCGACGTGGCGCGACGGTTCCTCGAGAGCGAGGGCGTCCCGGTGCGCCACGTCATGAACATCACCGATTTCGAGGACAAGCTCGACGCCCGCGCGGCGGAGCTCGGCATCCCGTGGCGCACGCTCGCCCGACGCGAAGAACGGGCGTTCCTCCGAGATCTGCGCTCGCTCCACGTCCGCCTCCCCCACTACCGCCCACGCGCTACGGATTTCGTCCCCCGGATGGTGGCCGCGGCCCGGGCGCTCGAGCGGACCGGCCGGGTCCGGCGGGACGGCAACGAGTGGATCTATACTCCACCGAAGCGAGGGGCCCGGGAGAATTTCCCGACCGACCGGCAACTCGCGGCGCACGCAGTCCCCGAGCCCGGCCATCCGTTCCCGAGCTCCCAAGGCCGTGCCGGCGAGTTCATGGTCTGGCGCCTCCAAGACCCGCCTAAACCGTCCTGGCCGAGCCCCTGGGGCCGGGGGATCCCCGGTTGGCACCTCGAATGCTTCGTGATGGCCGACCGCCTCCTCGGCATTCCGGTCGACCTGCACGGCGGCGGCGTCGACCTGATCTATCCGCACCACTACGGCGAGAACGAAGAGGCGCTCGAGCTGCGCGGCGCCCCATTCTCGCGCGTGTTCTTCCACACCGGGTTCGTCGTCATCGGGGGGTCGAAGATGTCCAAGTCGAGTGGAGTGCTCGTGCCGATCCGCACCGCGCTCGACGAGGTCGGACCGGACGCGCTCCGCTGGTACCTCCTCTCGGTCAACTCCGCGCGGCGTCTCCCCTGGGACCTCGACGACCTCCATCGCGCCGCCGACGAGTTCACGGCGGTCCGCGCCGCGATCGGCCGCTGGATCCAGCCCGACCGACCCGGCGAGGATCCGCCGCAGCTCGCGCGCCGGCTCGCCGAAGGGGTCCGACACGACCTCGCGCGCGGTCTCGCGACGGACCGAGCGTGGGCCCGGCTCCGGAACTGGGCGGCGCGTGTCCGGGCGCGACGCTCGGGCGTGCGCAAGGACGGCCAGGACGCGGCCCGCGCCGCGATCCGGTCGATCGAGGAACGGACGGGGCTCGAGCTGCTCTAGACCCCGCGGCGGTCGACCACGAGGCTGAGCCCGTTGCCCCCGCCCATGCAGAGGGTGGCGAGCCCGAGGCGCTTCTGGGAGCGTACGAGCTCCTGGACCAGCGTGACGACGATCCGCGCCCCGCTCGCCCCGATCGGGTGACCGAGCGCGACCGCGCCGCCGTGGACGTTGAACTGCTCCTCCGTGAACCCGAACTCCCGCTGCACGGCGATCGACGCCGAGGCGTACGCCTCGTTGTGCTCGACGCGGTCGAAGTCCGACGGCCGAAGCCCGGTCGCCGCGAGATGCTTCTTCACCGTGGGGATCGGCGACTCCATGACGTCCCGGGGGTGCACGCCGCTCTCCGCCCCTGAGTGCACCCAGGCGATCGGCTTCTCCCCGTGCTCGCGGACCTCCCGCGCGCTCGCGAGCACGAGCGCCGCCGCGCCGTCGGAGAGTTTCGAGGAATTCCCGGCCGTCAGGACCCCGTCGGGCGCGAACACCGGCGGCAGCTTCGCGAGCTTCTCGAGCGTCGTGTCCGCCCGGGGGGCCTCGTCCCGCAGCAGGGGGTTCCCCGAGAGGGTCCACTCCTTCGGGACCGGAACGATCTCGGAGTCGAACGTGCCGGCCGCGCTCGCGGCGGACGCCCGGAGATGACTCCGTAGCCCGAACGCGTCGACCTCCCCGCGGGTCAGCCCCAACTTCTTCGCGATGCGCTCGCCGGTGAGGCCCATGATCTCGTGATCGTCGTAGGCGTCGATCAGCGCGTCGCGCTGCATGCCGTCATCGAGAGTGTGGGGCCCGGGCAGGCTGCCCCACCGCAGCTGGCCGTCAACGAGGTACGGCGCCCGAGACATGCTCTCCATCGCCCCGACGACGACGCGGTCGAACTCGCCCGCCCGGATCGCCGTGAAGCCCCACTGGATCGCCTTCATGCCGGACCCGCACACCATGTTGACGGTCGCCGCGCCGACCGAATCCGGGACGCCCGCCCCCCGCAGCACCTGCCGCGCCGGGTTCTGCCCGGCCCCCGCCTGGATCGCCTGCCCGAACAGCACCTCCTCGACCTGGTCCGGACGCCAGCCGGCGCGCGCGATCGCCTCGGTCGCGGCGAGCGTGCCGAGCTGCGTGGCGGGGACGTTCCGGAGGGCACCACCGTACCGTCCGATCGGGGTACGGACGGCCGAGAGGATGGCAACGGACCCGGCCTGGGAGGAGGACATGGTGTACCGACCGAGGCCCGGATTATGAGTTTGGCGGGAAAATGTGCCCGGGGGTCCGCCCACCGATCCGCCGCTCGGGGTCAGGGGTTCGAGGGCGGGCGTTGGAGCGCGGTGAGCAGATCGTCGAACTCATGCGCGCCGACGTGCATCCGGCCGTTGACGAAGAGCGTGGGCGCTTGGACGACCCCGGCCTCGATGCCGCTCTCCACGTCCTCGTCGACCCTTCGGGCCGCCTCGCCGCTGCGCAGGTCCCGGTCGAAGACGTCCAGGTCGAGCGGGAGCTCGCGCGCGAGCTTCCGATAGAGCGCTTCGCCGAGCTCGCTCTGGTGCTCGAAGAGCCGATCGTGCATCAACCAGAACTTTCCCTGCTCCTCGGCCGCTTCCGCGACCTCCGCGGCCCGCCGCGCCTCGGGGAACCGTTGCGCGTCCGGAAAGCTGCGGAACGCGATGCACAGGTCGTCCTCGAGTTCGCGGGAGAGGTCGCCGAGCGTGTCGACGAGGTCGCGACACCGTTCGCTCGCGAAGTCCCCGTACTCGACCAGGGCATAGCGGGCACCGATCGGGCCCCGATGATGGTCGCGGTCCTCGATCGGGAGCACGAGCCCCGCCGGTTCGATCTCGTCGGACGGTCGGTTCCCGCGCGCCATGCGTTCGTCCCCGATCCGCTCGACGTCTCTCGTGCCGGGGTCGAACGGCGCGTCAGTCCTCTTCGACGCGGGGCGCGAGGAGGTAGCGGCCCTCTCCCCGGCCACCGCTCATCGTGAACTCGACCTTGAGCGGGTACTCGTTCCCGACGTGGAGCGTGGTGTCCTCGGAGGAGATCGACTTCACCATCGCCGAAAAGAAGTCGAGCGGGTACATGCTCTTCACCGGTTCCTTCACGTCGAGCTTGGTGAGGTTCTCCTTCGCGATCCGAAGGTCGAGCTGGTCGGTCTCACCCTCGGAGTGCATGGTGAACGCCGCCGGGTCGAGCGTGAGCGTGACGTGGTCGGTGAAGCTCTCGCTCCCCCGGATCCCTTGGCGCAGGTCCTCGGTCTTCACGGTCACGCTGGCGGGTGGGTTGACGTTCGGCACCTTGGGGTCGGTGATGCCCGCCGGGTCGACCACCGCCATCTGCCGCGTGACGCGGCCGAGCGAGGCGACGAGCCGGTTCTTGCCGTCGAACTGGAAGTCGATGACGTCGCCGGGCTTCGAGAGGCGCAGCACCTCCTTCAGCTTCTCGATGTCGACACCGAGCTCCGTCGGTTCTCCGGTGAACTCCTCGAACACCGCCTTGTGGAGCTTCAGCACAAGCATCGCGACGTGCGACGGGTCGACCGCCTTCGCTTCGAGCCCGTCCTTGGAAATGGAGAGCTTGACCTCGCTCACGAGCGTCGAGACGACCTCGACGACCTCGCGAAGGTTCTCCATTTTCATCCGGAGTTTGAACATCCGTAAGCCTCGGCGCGCAGCACATCGGCCCCCTCTAAAAAGCCTTCTGGAGTTGCCGGGAGGAGCAACGCGTTTCCCTACCGGAGTCTCCGTTCTCCGGCGTGACCGAGCTCGCGTACCTGTCCGACCTTCCGTCCGCGTACGTCCGCGAGTTCCGGGCGCGGGTCACCGCCCTCCCGCCGGGGGCGCTCGTGCTCGACCGGACCTACTTCTATCCGACCGGTGGGGGCCAGCCCGCGGACCGTGGCGTCCTCCGGTTCGAGGGGGGTCGGCCGCTGGAGGTCACCGACGTCACGAAATCGGGGCCGGCGGTCCTGCACCGGGTTCGGGGAGCGGCCCCGGAGCTCCGCCGGCTCGAGGTCGGCGCCGAGGTCGAGGGGGCGATCGATTGGGACCGTCGTCATCGGCACATGCGGCTCCACACCGCGCAGCATTACGCGAGCGCGCGGATCTTCGCCCGCTCGGGGCTGCGGACTCGGCGGGCGAACCTCGCGGGCGCCGGGGCGACGATCGACCTCGAGGGGCCTCTCCCGGCGGAGCTGTTGGCTCCGCTCGAGGACGACCTGCGCGACGTGGTCGCTCGGCCCCAGCCGGTGTCGATCCGCATGGTCCCCCGTGCGGAGTGGGACGCACATCCGGCGGCGGGGCGCTCGGGCCTGGTGCCGCTCCCGCCGCAGGTCGACCCGGTCCGGGTGGTCGAGATCGACGCGTCGGACGTTTGCCCGTGCGGCGGGACGCACGTACGCTCGACCGGGGAGATCGGGCAGCTTCGGTGGCTCCCCCTGGTGCCGCTCTCGAGCGGCGCGAGCCGCGTCGCGTTCACCCTGGTCGACTCCGCTCCGACCACTCCTTCCGCGTGACGCCGTAGACGTAGATGTCGTGCCAGCGGCCATGGTGGAACAGCGCAGAGCGTAGCGTCCCCTCGCGGCGAAAGCCGAGTCCCTCGACGAGACGATACGAAGGAACGTTCTCGACATCGCACGTCGCCCCGACGCGGTCGACCGACGTCGTGGCGAACACGTGGCCGACTAGGAGCCCGACCGCCTCCCGGCCGTACCCCTTCCCGCGGGCGGCTCGGTCCCCGAGGACGTACCAAACGTCCACGTATTCGAGCACCGGATGGGCGACGTAGTGGCCGACGAAGCCGATCGGCCCGGGCGTCTCCCGACGCTCGAGCACGAATCGGGGAGCGAGCGACGCGGGGTCGGCCGCCGCGCTCTCGACCGACGCGACGAAGCTGTCCAGCGTGTCGACGCTGAAGCGGTCGTACGGGGCGACGACCTCGGGGTCGTTGTACCATCCGAAGACGGTCGGGTAGTCGGCGGGGACCAACGGTCGCAGGCGGACCGACGGGCCCTCGAGCACCGACATCGCCCGACCTAGGCGTCTTGGCCCCGCTCCCGTCGGCCGCGCGGGCTGGGGGCGGTCGACGCGATCTCGTCCCCGTCGTCGGGGATCGCCGCGTCGCCGGCCTCCTCGTGCAGCTGCTCGAGCGCCTTACGATGCCCGCTCGGAGTGAGCGAGAACACGTGCTTCGGCTCGGAGTACCCGACGACGTACTGCGTTCGACGCAGCACCATCCGCGACATCTCGAGCGACCGCAGCGCATTCTTGAGGGCCGCTGGGTCCTCCGAGGAGAATTTCCGCGCGATGCCGAACTCCGTCGTCCACTGGTCCGCCTCGAAGCGGATCTGCTGGCCCCGATGCTCGAGCAGATGGAGGAGGAGCGAGCGCTCCAGCCGGTCCAGATCCTGCTGCGGCATCGACCTCAGGAACGGCTCACGAGATCGTCGTGATCTCGTAGTTAACGTCGAGCCCCTTCAATCGCGAATGCATCTCCGCCACGAGCCGGATCACGTTGTCCAGCGCGGCCTTCTCCTTCCATTTGTAGACGAAATCGTGCATCCCCATCGACTCCTCGAAGCCGAGCTGCCGCATGACGTCCATCACCTTCAGCGGGTCCGCGCCCTCGGAGTGGAAGGTCATTCGGACGTAGGTACGCATCGCATCGTGCGCGAAGGAGCAGTTCCCCGCGCGATTGGCCTTCGTGTTTAGGCGGCCGTTCGTTTATATATGCTTCCCTAACTCGACTCCGCCTCGAGATGAACGGGACGTCGCACGAGGGTCCGGTGGTCGTCACCGGCGGCGCCGGAGCGATCGGCTCCTATCTGGTGCGGGAGTTGCTCGCCGCGGGCCGCGAGGTGCGCGTCGTCGACAATCTCTCGGGCGGTCGGCGCGCGCATCTTCCGCCGGACGGTACCGAGGGGCTCTCGTTCATCGTTGCCGACCTCAAGGAGCCCGCGCGCTACGCTTCCGCCTTCGATGGCGCGGCCGAGCTCTGGCACTTCGCGGCCAACACGGACATCCGCAAGGGCTCGAAAGACCCGAAGCTCGACTTCGAGGATGGGGCCGTGGGTACGTACGTGGTTCTCGAGGAGGCGCGCCGCCACGATGTGGGGCGGGCGGTGTACGCGTCGTCCAGCGTGGTCTACGGTTTCCCGTCCGTCTTTCCGACGCCCGAGGAGTACGGGCCGCTCGAGCCGCAGTCGCCGTATGCGGCCGCGAAGCTGGCGGGAGAGGCGCTGTTCTCGGCGTACGCCTACACGCACGGCCTTCGGTCGTATCTCTTCCGCTTCGCGAACATCATCGGACCGAACATGACGCACGGCGTCCTCTTCGACTTTTTCGAGAAACTGCGCGCCGACCCGTCGCGGCTCGAAGTCCTGGGCGACGGCCGGCAGTCGAAGAGCTATCTCCGGACGGAGGACTGCATCGCGGCCATGCGGCTCGCCGTCGAGCGGTGCGACCGGCCCGTGAACCTGTTCAACCTCGGCACCGCCGACCGAACGCCGGTCCGCGAGATCGCCGAGAAGGTGGTCGCCGCCCACGGCGGCACCGCGCGCATCGAGTTCACGGGAGGGAGTCAGGGCTGGGTTGGGGACGTGCCGCAGCAGTTGCTCGCGATCGACCGGATCCTCGCGCTCGGCTGGCGGCCTCGCTGGTCGAGCGGCGAGGCGATCGACCGGACGATCGCCGACATGATCGCCGAGCGACGCGCGGGCGCCTAGGCCGTCGAGTGCCCCGCGACCGCGGAGTAGACGGCGACGTACTGCTCGACCACCCGGGGCCAGGAGTAGCGGGCCTCGGCACTCGCCCGCGCCGCGTCGCCCATCTGTCGTCGGAGCTCCGGCGTGCCGGCGAGACCTCGGGCCCGATCCTGGAGCCCCTGGACGAAGCGATGAGGATCGTCGTCGGGAACGACCCAGCCGGTCTTCCCGTCCTCTACCGCGCCCTGAACGGCCGGTCCCCCGAGGACCGGCAGTCCGGACGCGAGCCCTTGCACGACGGCGCCCGAGAGGAGCTCGACCCGACTCGGATGGACTAGGAGGTCGCTTTCCGCGAACCGACGAGCGAGCTCCTCCGGGGGCAGCTCGCCCGTGATCTCGACGGCGTCTCCCGACGCGCGAACCCGTTCGGCGTACGCGGCATCGGGCGTCGGACCGACGAGCACGAATCGGAATCCCGTCCCCCGCAGGGCGGCCGCGGCGAGCTCCCACCGCTTGAAGGGGGCGACGACCCCCACCCCGAGGGCGACCGTGCCGGACCGACGCGCCCAGTCCGGGTGGAACCGCACCGCGTCGACGCCGAACGGGATCACGGCGATCGGACGGCGCGTCGTACCCACCGCCCGTTCCATGGTGCGGGCCAGCGGTTCCGTCAAGGCGACCGGCGCGGTGGCACGACGTACGGCCCGGCGCTCGAGCCAGTATCCCCATCGGTGGCTCCAGCGATCGCGGAAGTACCAGTGGCGGGAGTGGGAGGTGTACACGAACGGAATTCCCTTCCCCGCGAGCCGGTTCCCGACGACCGGCGAATTCGCGTGGACGACGTCGTACCGCTCCGCGCGGAGCAGCCGTGGCAGCTGCCAGGCGAACGGGTACTCGTCGCGCATCCGTCGGTGGCGGACCTGATTGACGACCACCGCGTCGTGTCCGGACGTGCGGAGCGCGGCCACAAGGTCGGCGATGAACCGTTCCGTGCCCCCGTACCCCGTGGGGGGGATCGGTTCGACTCCCCCACCGACCAGCACGATGCGCACGGGTTCCCCACGGCCGCATTGAATTAAGGGCTACCGGCGTTCTCTCTCGAAGGAGCGGACATGGGCACGGTGTGCGTGGAGATCGCCGTGCTCGACGACCGGCGGCTGCTCGACGCGCTCGACTCCCTCGCGGGCCAGCACCGGCGCCCGGACCGGATCTTCATCGCGGGGTCGACGCGCAGCCCCGAAGAGCTCGTGGTCGCGGCGCGAACGCGGGTGCCCGGGGTGCCGACGGAGTTCGCGCGCTTTCCGGGGGGAGTCGTCGATGCACGCGCGGGCTCGCTCGCGCTCCTTCACGAGGAGACGACCGCGTTCTTGGACGCGGACGAGCGAGCGCCGCCGGAGTGGCTCGAGCGCGTGGTCGCCCCGATCGAGGCGGGCGCCGCCGAGTTCGCGGCGGGCCCGACCCGACCGTGGCGAGCGCCGTCCACGTCGGTCGAACGGTACAACACGCTGCTCGAAGCGTCGATCTACCACGACCTGGTCCCCCGCCGCATCACCTACGTTCCGCTGCAGAACACCGCCTGGAAGACCTCGGTCCTCCGGGCGCTCGGATTCGACCCGCGCATCCCGTACGCTGAGGACCACGACCTCGAGAGCCGCGCGGCCAAGTCCGGGGCGCGGGGCGTCTTCGTGCCGGACGCCTTCGTCTTCCATGACCAGGCCGATACCTCGAGCCTCTACCGATGGGCCCGGAAGCGCTACCGGTACCTCGTCGCGATGGCGATGTCGCTCCTCAAGAACGGAGAGCTCGGTGAGCGGCTCCACGAGCGACGCCCTCCCGTGGCGCACCCCTTGCGATACGTGGAATCCGCGATGAAACCGCTCGCGCTCCTCGATGCGTCGGTCCGCTGGCGCCGGCTTCGCGGGTCCGCCGAAGCGTAGGATCGGATTCCTCCTCGGAAAACCTTATCCCGACCCCGGATTCGGCGGGGCCATGCCTCCCGAAACGGCGCATCCGCACGGGGTGACGAAGTCGGGCGACATCGTCCGGCTCGACTACGACCTTTGGGCGGAAGGTGGCGGCCGGACCGACCTCATCGACACCACGCACGCCGAGGTCGCGCAAGAGGCGAAGGTGTCGGTCCCCGACGGCCAGAAGTGGGGCCCCCGTCCGCATCTGATCGGCGGAGAGTACTTCCCCGGAGGGATCGAGTCGGCGCTGGTCGGCCTCAAGGTCGGCGAGGAGGTCGAGCGCGAATTCGCACCGGCCGAGGCGTTTGGGGAGCGGGACCCGAATCTGATCGAGCTGTTCTCGATGCACGAGATCCAGCGTCTTCCCGAGATGCGACGGGAGGACGCGCACCTCGATGTCGGCACGGTGCTCACGATCGAGGGCCGACGCGGCCGGGTCGTAACGCTCACCGCGGCCCGCGTGCGCGTCGACTTCAACCCCGCGTTCGCCGGCCGTAAGGTGCGGGCCAAGTTCAAGGTCTTGGACCGGATCACCGAGCCGGCCGAGCAGGTCCGCGCGATCCTCGAACTGCAGTACGGACGGGGCAGCGAGTTCCACGTCGAGGCGGACGGAAAGACGATCACGCTCCGGATCCCCGAGCGGTCGAAGTTCGACATCTCTTGGATGGCCGCCAAGCCCCGGGTCATCGACCGGTTGCGGACCCAGCTGCATCCCGCGACGATCCGGATCGTGGAGGAGTACGTCACCCCCGCCGAGAAGAAGGAGGAGACGGCGAAGCCGAAATCCTCCGGGGACGAGAAGGAGCCGGCCCACGAAGCTCACCGGGCGAAGACCGGAAAGGCCGAGGACAAGGACGAGGAGGGCACCCCCGCCGCCCACGAAGGCCGGGCCCACTCGAGCGCCAAAGCGGAGCCGAAGTCGTCCGCCGCCGCGGCCGAGCCGGATACCTGAACCCCCACCCCCGGGGTCCTTTCCCCCTCGGGCCCCTACGGAACCAACCGGGGGCACTTGAACGCGGGCGCTCTCGTCGCATCCGATGCCCGAGCCGACCCCACCCGTGCCGCTCTCGTTCTTGATCGCCACGTTCGGTGGAGCGGCCGTCGTCGCGATCCTGATTGTCTACTTCGGGCTCCACGGCCAGATCGGCGGGCCGATCCCGTAGGTCCTCGGTGGGTCCGAGCCTAGGTCAGATAAACCGCCACGCGGTCGAAGCCGCCGTGAACGAGATGGGAGTTCCCCGGGTCGCGGACCCGGACGGGCCATCGAACGTCGGCTGGTTCGCCGGGTTCGTCATCATCCTCGGGGTCCTCGCCGTCGGCGCCGTGCTGTGGTTCAGCCACCACCCGTTCTGACCGCCCCGGGCGTTGCTCCGGCCGGGCGACGATACAGGTAGACGTCGGTCTCGGCGTCGTACGTCAGCGCGCGCCATCCGGGGATCTCGTGGCAGTGGCTCACGACCCTCGCGCCCGGCGGAAGCTCGGCCTCGAACTTCGACCGCAGCCGCTCCATCGCCCCGGGCCAGAGGAACGCCGTGACGACGCTGGCCGCTCGGAAGTCGAGCGAGTAGAAGTTCCCCCAACGGAGCTCGATGCGGTCGGCGAAGGGCCCGGCCGCCCGCCGTGCCTTCAAGACCAGGAACCGGATCGGCTCCACTTCGACCCCGACGACCCGTGCGCGGTAGGTACGGGCCGCGCGGAAGACGATCGCGCCGGTCCCCGCCCCGAGGTCGTACACCGTGTCGTTGGGGCCGACCTCGGCGAGCCGCAGCATCGCCTCGACCGAGCGACGGGGCGTGGGCTGGTAGCCGGCGCCGAACGCGAAGGAGGCGAAGACGAAGTACGCCACGACAGCGATCGCGCCGAGCACGACGGCCAGGAGGAGCGCCGGGTCGATGGACATCGGGGTTCACCGGCGGCCGATCGTCTTGGCGAGCCGGTCCGCGACCGTGTGCGGGTCGAGCGTCCGCTCCACTACCTGGTCGACCCAGTGCCGGAGCGCCGGCTCGCGCTCGAGTCGCCCGGCGAGCTCTCGACCCACCTTCTCTCGTACGAGCTCGACCACCTCGGACGATACCCGACGGCGCTCGTCCGCGCGCCGGGCGCCCGATCGGTCGAGGAACTCCTCGTGTGCCGCGATCGCGGACCATAGGTCCTCGATCCCCGACGGCTGGGTCGTGGAGGTCGAGACGATCTTCGGTCGCCATCCCGAACGATCGCTCCCGAGGGCGACGAGCTCGACCAGGTCCCGGCGCGCGACGTCCGCGCCGGGCAGGTCGGCCTTGTTGACGCAGAAGACGTCCGCGATCTCGAAGAGGCCGGCCTTGAGGGTTTGGACCTCGTCGCCCAGGTGGGGCACGAGCACCACGACGCTCGTGGTGGCGACGTCGCGCACGGCCAGGTCGACCTGGCCGCTGCCGACCGTCTCGACCAAGATCACGTCGAACCCGGCGGCGTCGAGCAGCCGTGTGACCTCCCGCGTCGCCGCCGCCACTCCCCCGACCTCGCCTCGGCTCGCCATCGAGCGGAAGAACACGCCCGCATCGTCGGCGCGCCGATCGAAGCGGATCCGGTCGCCGAGTACCGAACCCCCGGAGTACGGGCTCGACGGGTCGACCGCTACGACCGCGACCGTCCGATCGAGCTCGCGAAGGCGCGCGACGAGCTGGTTGATGAGGCTCGATTTGCCGACCCCGAGGGGTCCGGTGACGCCGACCACGGGCTTGTTCCCGGTGCGGGGATAGAGCACCCGGGTGACCGGTGCGGCGGCGGGGTCGCCGTTTTCGACTTGAGAGATGACGCGGGCGAGCACGCGCCGGTCGCCGTTCACGATCGCCCGAGCCGCGGGCGGCATCGGCCCGGCCCGCTTCATGCCGCACTACGCGCGAGCCGCTGCGCGGTGGAAACGATCTCCTCGAGCGAAGTTCCGGGTCCGAAGATCGCCCGGATCCCGGCCTTCTTGAGCCGGCGCGCATCTTCGTCCGGAATAATCCCGCCCGCGAACACCGGGATGTCGGCGGCCTTCTCCTTCTTGAGGAGCGCGAGGACCTTCGGGAAGAGCGCCATGTGCGCGCCCGAGAGGATCGACAGCCCGATCAGGTCGACGTCCTCTTCGAGGGCGGCGCGGACGATCTCCTCGGGGGTCTGCCGGAGGCCGGCGTAGATCACCTCGAACCCCGCGTCCCGCAGCGCTCGGGCGACGACCTTCGCGCCCCGGTCGTGCCCGTCCAGACCCGGCTTCGCGATCAGGACGCGGCGGGGGGAAACCTTCGTGTTCCGGGGCATGCGACCTCCTAGCTCGAACGACGGGACCGGCGGAAAAAAGCTTTGGTGCGGGGTCCGCGTTCCGTCCGGCGGACGGCTTAGAGCAGCGAGATCAGGTCCACGACCAGGTTCCCCGCGAGCAGCGCGGCGACCGCCCCGGCGGCCAGGAGCACGAGGAACGGCACCTGCGGAGTGACCCAGACTCGGGCGATCCCTTTCTCTTCGAGCTCGCGAGCGATTCGTACTCGGGAGGCTCGATCCTCCGCGGACGTCTCGGCATCCATGTCGACCTCTTCCTCCGGGACGGCCGGGTCCCGCACCCAGACGAACCGATCCGGGAGCTCCCGGACGGCGAGAGAGTACCCCGAGAATCCGCGCGGGAACCGAAACTCGTGGCGGGCGACGTTGAGCGCCGCGAGACCGACCGGAATCACGATGGAGAGCAGCGCGGCGTCCATCAACACGGTCACGGAGAACGGAACGACCGCGAGGAGGGTCGAGGCTCCGACGCTCTGCGGCAGGAGCGGGGTCGCGAACAGCGGAAGCACGACCCCCAGGATCATCAGCGCCTTCGCGTCGGCACCGCCATAGAGCACGCCGAGCTCGAAGAGCGCCCGGGCGAACAGCACGGTCGCGAAGACCGCGAAGACCGGGATCGGCACCGCGGACGGCCCGAACCCGTAGTGCACCGCCGCGACGATCACCGTGATCGAGACCGCGAGATACGCGCCCCCCTCGATCAGGTCCGCGTGGCGTTCGACCGTGGCGCCGAGTACCTCGTCCCACGGGAGCAGATGCTCGAGCACCCACGCCCCGACCACCAGCCAGAGCCCCCACGCGAGCGTGCCGTCCGGGAGGAGGAGCGCACCGCCGAGCAGTACCCCCGCGACGCCCATCAGCTGCCACAAGCGGTCGGTCACCTCTCGTTCCTTCCAGTCCGCGTAGGCGGCGTACGCGAAACCCCCGAGGAGTACTACCAGCTGGGCACCGAGGATCGCCGGCCCGAGCCCCAGCAGTTCGCTCCACCCCCCGATGGGGCTTGCGACGGCGGGCCCTCCTCTTAAGGGCAGGGCCGGGAAGGCAGTCGCGTGTCGGTCGAGTGTCTTTTCTACTGCGCGCCCGCTAGCAATGGGCGATGGGCGCCCCGGCGAGCGGCAGCGGAAGCCCCCCGGCCGCGATGATGCCGCCCGCAGCCCCGCCCGCGTCGCCGCCCGGGCGACGGTCGCGCCGGTGGGTCGTACCGGTCGTCGCGGCCGTGGTCGTGGTCATCGTGATCGTTGCGGCACTCTTCGCGACCGGGGTACTCCACCTCGGCTCGAGCGCCTCGAACGCGTCGTACGAGACCTTCTCCCAAGCCGAGGGGGTCGCGTCGGGGAACGCGGGGTCGGTCGCCGGCAACCCGTGGTTCGCGGCCGTCGGCGCGGGGGTCGCGACCCCGACGTCCGTCCTCGAGCCGGTGGCCAACTTCACCTCGCTGCTCGACTCGTTCGGTTGCACGATCACCTGGACCCACGGTGAGCCGACGAACCTCGTGGTCCCGTCCACCCCGTCCAACGCGGCGACCGGGACCGCGGCGTACTGGACGTTCGGGTTCAAGAACTCGACCGACGCCCTCCTCATCGAGACCGTCTCGCTCGGAATTCCCTCGGCGCTCTTGGTCGCGAACGGCACCGACTGCGAGAGCATCGTCGCGTACCTCGCGCCGTTCCCCTCGACCGTGCTCAACTCTCCCGCGATCGTCACGGCGGCGAACCAGGCCGGCGGCGCGACGTTCCTCGGAACGTATTCGAACGCGACCCGCGCCTGGGGAGCGATCGGCGGGATCGAGCTCGGCAGCCTCGCCACGACCTCGCCCGTCTGGGAGGTAACGTACACCTCGTGCACGTTCCCGGCGTACTCGGGGGAGACGGGCGCCACGTTCAACGCGACGGTGGCGGGTCTCACCGGCGTCGTCTCCAACAGCTCCACCGAGACCGGCGCCTGCGGCCTGACGGTGCCCACGACCCTGGTCACCCCGCTCGGCGCCGCGCTCTCGGCGGTGTCGGCACCAGCCCCCGCCCGAAAAGCTATTTAAATACCCTCCAAGTGCGCGGCCGCACCCACCGCTCATGGTCGAGTACAAGCTGGTCATCTCCGAGCGCGAGAAGTCCCTCGCGCGCACCGTCGGCGACCCGCAGGCCGCCGGCTTCCTCGGAAAGCGGATCGGCGAGACGATCGGTGGAGAGCTGATCGGCGCGACGGGCTACACGTTCCGGATCACCGGTGGGACCGACAAGAGCGGGTTCCCGCTTCGCCCGGACGTTCCCGGCGCGCGACAAACGCGCCTGTTCGTCGGCGAAGGCTTCGGGTTCCATGCTCCCCGCCGGGGTATGCGTCGACGGCGAACGTTCCGCGGCAACACGGTCAGTGAGGATACGGTGCAGATCAACCTGATCGTCGAGCAGAAGGGCGGGAAACCGCTCGCGGAGCTCCTCGCCGCGTCATGAAGGTCCCTCGTCAGCCCGAGGTGAACATCGGCCTCGTGGGCCATGTCGACCACGGGAAGACCACCCTCACGCAGGCGCTCACGGGCGAGTGGACCGACCGCCATTCCGAGGAGTTGAAGCGGGGGATCTCGATCAAGCTCGGCTACGCCGACGCGGCGTTCTACCTGTGCCCCGAATGCCCACCGCCGACCGGCTACACCACCGAGCCGGAGTGTCCCAACGGCCACGGACCCGCGAAGTTCCTCCGCTCGGTCTCGTTCGTCGACGCGCCGGGCCACGAGACGCTGATGGAGACGATGCTGTCGGGGGCGGCGATCATGGACGGGGCGGTCCTCCTGGTCGCGGCCAACGAGAAGGTCCCGCAACCGCAGACCCGGGAGCACCTCTACGCGCTCGACATCATCGGCGTCCGCAAGGTCGTGGTCGTCCAGAACAAGATCGACCTCGTGACCACCGAGGCCGCGGAAGCGAACTACCGCGAGATCGTCGAGTTCCTGAAGACCGGCCCGATCGCCGAGGCTCCCGTGATCCCCGTGAGCGCCAACCACCGCGTCAACATCGACGCGCTGATCGAAGCGATCGAGAAGACGATCCCGACCCCCGTCCGCGACCCCGCGAAGCCGCCGCTGATGTACGTCGCCCGCTCGTTCGACATCAACCGGCCGGGGACGCGCCCGGCGGCGCTCCAGGGCGGGGTCCTCGGAGGCTCGCTGATCCAGGGGAAGCTCTCGCTGGGCGAGGAGATCGAGATTCGACCCGGCCCGACCGGGGCGTCCGACGGCCACGCCGAATCGCTCACGACCCGGATCACCTCGATCGTCTCGGGGGGCCAGGAGTGGAAGGAGCTCCGCCCGGGCGGGCTCGCGGCGATCGGCACGAGCCTCGACCCCTCCCTCGCGAAGGGGGACGGGCTCACCGGTCGACTCGTCGGCACGGCCGGGACGCTCCCACCGGTGAGCCAGAAGATACGGCTCAAGGCGACGTTGCTCGACCGGGTGCTGGGCGCCCAGCGGGAAATCAAGGTCGACAAGATCCGCACCAGCGAGACCCTGGCGGTCACCGTCGGCACGACCGTGGCGAGCGGAAAGGTCACGAGCGCGCGCGGGAACGAGGTCGAGCTCTCGCTCAACCGCGCGGTCACGGTGTTCCCTGGCAGCCGGGTCGCAGTCTCCCGCCGACTGAACGCCTGGCGGCTGATCGGATACGGGATCGTCGAGGGAGGCTCGAAATGAGGCCCGACCTGATGGAGATCCTCCGGTGCCCGGTCTGCCGCGGCGAGCTCGCGCTCGAGGTCCGGCGGAAGGACGGCGACGAGATCGTGGACGGCACGCTGCGCTGCGCGCACTGCCACGTGGACTACCCGATCCAGGACGGGATTCCCGACCTGCTGCCGCCGGACGAGCGGGCGTAGCGTCGACGCCCGCGAACCGCGGGGACGGGCGTCGTACGGTCGACCTGCGGTTCGAGCCCAAGGGTTAAGCGGGGCCGACCGAAACGGCGCCCGATGCCCTCGGCCCGGGAACCGGAGGACGCGTCGCCCGAGGACGACGACGAGCTCGACGAGGGGCCACCGAGGCCGCGTCGGCCGGTCCGACGCCCGCGGTCCTCCTCCTCCCGACGCGCGCCGGTCCGAAAGTGGAGCGGCTCCGACGCGGACGACGACGAGGAGGAGCTCGAGGTACCCCCGACCCGGCGCCGGTGGTTCCACCGCGACGCGAAGCCGGTGTACTGGCGGGCCCGCGACTCGCTCTTCTTCGAGCCGCTCGTGGCGGTCGCGATCATCGTCGTGATCCTGGTCGGCCTCTACGCCTACACCCAGAACTGGCCGCCCGTCTACGTCGTCGAGTCCGACAGCATGCAGCACGGGTCGTCCGACGTGCTGGGCGTGATCAACACCGGCGACCTCGTGCTCGCGCAACGGATCCCGCTCGGCCAGATCACGCCGTACGTGGTCGGCGTACAGACCGGCTATTCCACGTACGGGGAAGCCGGCGATGTGATCCTCTACAACGCGAACGGCCAAGGCTCGACGCCGATCATCCACCGCGCGATCCTCTTCCTCGAGTGGGACCCGGCCAGCTCCACCTACAACGCGACCGACATCTCCGGTCTCAAGTGCGGGAACGCCTCGGGAGATTACCGGACACCGGGGACTCCGACCGGATGCGGCGTCACGGGGCTCAACTCCTCCACGTCGCTCGACCTGTTCGGCGTCGGCTGGCGTTCGGTGTCCGTGACCGTCCCGCTCAACCCCGGCGTGCTCGGGGACCACTCGGGCTTCCTCACGATGGGCGACAACAACTTCGAGCCGTCGGGATGCACGACGGCCTGCGAGGGACTCCCGGACCAGCTCTCCGGACTGAGTCAGCTCGTCGAGCCCGGGTGGATCGTCGGGGTCGCCCGGGGGATGATCCCGTGGGTCGGAGCGGTGAAACTGCTCATCGAGGGCGACGCGGGGGAGGTTCCTTCGCAGTCCTGGCAGTTCCTCGGACTGACGGTGGTTGGGCTGATCCTCCTCGCCTTCGGCATCCACTACGCCCTGCGCGCCGAGGGCATCGAGGACGAGCGCCGGCGGGAGCAGGAGGAGGCGGACGCGGAGGCCGAGGAGGAGGAAGCGAGCCGCCCGCCCGGACGCGGGCGCCGGTTCCTGCGAGCGCTCCGGCCGTGGAAGAGCGAGACCGACGAGGACGACATCGACGAACCTCCGCGGCGGAAGCACACGCCGAAGGACCGGTCGAGCGGCCGGCGTGGGCGGCCGACCCCGAAGGTGCACCGGGAACCGAAGTCGAAGTCGGGCTCGTCGTCGGATGACGACGACCTCTGACGACGCTTGACGGGGTGGCCGGGGCGGCGCCGCGATTCGCAACCTTTTAGTCCCTAGGCTCGTCCGCTCCGTGGGGAACGGCTCGAATGCACGTCATCGGCGGCACCGCGTCGACGTCGCTGGCCGAACGCATCTCGCGGGAACTCGGAAACGCGCCGTTCGCGATCCCGTTCACGAAGCGGTTTCCGGACGGGGAGATGTACGTGCGCGTCGGCGGGCGCTTCGAGGGCGAGGACGTCGTCGTCGTGCAGTCGACCCGGACCGACCAGGACCTCGTGGAGCTCCTCCTCCTCGAGGATGCCGTTCGGGAGGCCGGCGCCCGCAAGGTGTTCGTGGTGGTACCCTACCTCGGCTACGCGCGTCAGGACCGGCGTTTCTTCCCGGGCGAGCCGGTGAGCGCCCGCACGTTCTGCCGTCACATCGAGCTGGACGCCGATGCCGTCATCACGGTCGACCTTCACTCCCGGCAGACGCTCTCGCACTTCACCAAACCCGCCTTCGAGGCGAGCGGCATCCCGGCGATCGCTCGACTTCTTCGGGAGCGACCGCTCGACGTCCTCGTGTCGCCGGACCAGGGGGGCGTGGAGCGGGTGAAGCGCATGGCGGAACTCCTCGACAAGCCGTGGCTCGCCCTCCAGAAGAAGCGCATCGACAGCGAGCACGTCGAGCTGTCGGTGCCGAACCCGCTGCCCGTCCCCGTCGAAGGCAAACAGCTCGTGATCGTCGACGACGTCATCTCGACCGGCGGAACGATCGTCGAGGCCGCGAAGCTGCTGAAGAAGCGGAACGTCGCGGGGATCAGCGCGGCGTGCACGCACGGTCTCTTCCTGCGCGACGGCTTTGAACGCATCAAGGCGGTCGTGGACGAAGTCTACTCGACCGACACCCTCGGCAACCCCGCGGAGAAGGCGTCCGTGGCGCCCGATATCGCCCAGATCCTCTTGCGCGAAGCGACGCCGTAGGATCGGTCGAACCGGATGGACCCCCCCCGTTCGACCCAGGGCGCGCGGTCGGACGAACTCCTCGAGCTCGCGCAGCTCGTTCGCCGGGAGCTGTCGCTCCGCGAAGAGACCCCGACGGGGGACTGGGTCGAGGAGATCGCCCACTCTCTCCGCACCGGCGCGCGACCGGGGTGGTACTACCCGATCTCGGAGGGGGCGGGGCTCGCGTTCCGTTCCGAACGCGACGACCACTCCTTCGCCCACGTCCACGTGGAGACGGCCCCCGACGCGGTGGACCGGGCGCAGGCGCTGACCGAGGCGCTCGTCTCCACGCTTCCCCCCACGGCCCGCTCGATCAGCGTGGGATTCACCGGGCTGCCCCTCGCCGCCGAGGAAGAGCTCACGGCCCGCCTCGCCCGGCGTCCGGGTTCGAACGTCATCCGACGGTACGCGATGGAGCGGCCGTTGCGGTCCCGGGATGGGGAGGGCCTCCCGCCGGTCCCCGACGCCCTTCAGCTCGTGCCGGTCCGCGAGGTGACGCTCGACGCGCTGGCGCTCCTGGACCAAAGCGCGTTCCGTGGGACGACCGACGAACTGCTCATCGGGACCGACCTGAAGGAGTACCGCCGAACCCTCGTCGCCCTGCTCGAGGGCGCGACCGGTCGATTCTTGGACGAAGCGTCCACGGCCCTCTACCGTTCGGAGCCTCCGGCCCTCGTCGGGGCGATCCTGACTTGCGAGAAGACTCCTCGACACGCCGCCTTCCAGGATTTCATGGTCGACCCCACCCTTCGCGGCCGGGGGTACGGGGCCTATCTCCTCCACTGGGCGATGCGGGCCCTGTGGGCGCTGGGTTACGAACGCGTGCGGCTGTGGGTCAGCGCGTCGAACGCGTCTGCGCGACGACTGTACGACTCGGTGGGCTTTTCCACCACCCAGACGGCGGTCATCTATCGCTGGGACCGCGACCCATCCGCGTTCGGCCCGCGCGGGTAGGGACCCACGCGCTCTTCCCCCTCCGATTCAACGTGGCGCACGCACTCGGGGTACCGGACGGGCCGGCCGCCCACCGGTCCGAACGCTCGTCGAGGTCCGGACGAGTGCGCGGACCTGCCGGCGGACCGCGTCGAGCGGGGCGACCGAGCCTTCCGCGCGACACAGGATCAGGGCTCCCTCGATCGCGGCGAGGGCCGTGGTGGCGAGCGCCCGAGCGCGATCGGGGGCGACGCCGACTTCGCGCAGTTGCCGACGCAGGACCGCGGCCCACGAGCGGAACGTGGACCGCACCACTGGGGCGAGGGAGTCTTTCCCACCGTAGTGCGACGCGGCGACCGCCGCGACCGGGCATCCCGCCCGGCAACGAGAGACCACGACCGAGCGACGGAAGAACATCACGAACCGGTCGAGTACCTCCTCCGGTGTGCGCAACGGTCCGTCTCGCTGATACCGGAGCAGCTGCTCGGTGGTCCACCGGAGCGCGTCCTCGACCAACTGTCGTTTCCCTTTCGGGAAGTGATAGTAGATCGAACCTCGCGGGGCTCCGCTCGCCGCGAGGATCTCCGAGAAGGAGGTGGCGTCGATGCCCTGGGCACCGAACAGCACCGCGGCGCTGGCGACCATCCGCTCACGGCTATCGCCCGCCACGGCCCCTCCGTCGCCCCAGCGAAGTCCCTCCTGAAAGGATATCCCCCGCGTCCGGGCGACCGTCACCTATATGACGAGCATCATAATCCGTCCGACGACGACCATGCCGATGATCGACGTGTATGCCAAGGCGGGAACGTTCGCGGACCGACACACGCTGGCTCGGGACCTCGCCGCAGCGGTGATGAAGTGGGAGAAGGTACCGAAGCTGCCGCTCTTCCAAAAGAACACCGCCGCGTTCGTTCACGACCTGCCCTCCGACGCCATCTCGAACGTCGATGGCGAGAGTAACTACGTGCGTGTCCAAGTCCTGACCCCGGTCGGCGTTCTCGACCGGGACAAGCAGCTGGGCGTCGTCGGTGAACTGACCGAGATCGTCGCCACGGCCGCCCACGACCCGACGCTGAAGGCGCGCACCTGGGTCCTGATCACGGAATCTCCCAGCGGTGGCTGGGGTATCGCCGGTCACGCGAACACCGGAGACGACATTGCGAAGGCGGCCCGCGAGCAGATCGCCGCGTTGACGGCCCACGGGGCGGCCGGCAAGCCGTAGGGCGCGACGCATCGTCTCGCGGGGCGGCCGAGTTCGGCCCCGTCGGTGGCTCGCCAACGGGGAAGGCGAAGCCGACCGCCGGGTCCTAACCCGGAGGCCGGATCGAGCGATGTCGCCCCTGCGGGATCGCGCCTTGACGCCATAGGTTAAACGCACCCGCCGAGTGGCACGGTCGAGGAGGGGGCCCGTTGAGCTCAGCGAACGGGCCCGCGGGTTCCGGACCCGCGCCGTCCGGCTCCCCCATCCCGAAAACTCTCGAGACCTTCGATCGACCGTACGCCTACCGCGTCATGGCGCTCCTCGCGGGTATCGTGGTCGTCGTGATGTACATCGAGGGCATGCTCACGCCCTCCCTGCCCACCATCCAGGTCGATTTCGGCGTCGATACCGCCCAAGTGAGTTTGATCCTCTCCGCGTACGCGGCCGCCGGGGTCGCCCTCTCCCCCGTGGTGGGGAAGTTGGGCGACATCTACGGCAAGCGTAGGGTGCTCGTCGGCGTGATGCTGGGCTACGCGGCCGCGGTATCGGTGACCGGGTTCTCTCCGAACTTCACGTTCATGGTCGCGGCGCGTACCGTGCAAGGGATCGGGCTCACCATCATGCCGCTCGGGATGGCGCTGATGCGGGACGAGTTCCCCCGGGAGCTCATCCCTCGCGCTCAGGGGCTGCTCAGCGCGATGTTCGGCATCGGCTTCGTGATCAGCCTCCCGCTGGGTTCCTTCGTCTCGCAAAACTACGGGTGGCGGGTGACCTACCATTCGGCAATCCCGTTCGTGGTCCTCCTCGCGATCCTCCTCGTCCTGTTCACGCGGGAGTCGGCCTACCGTCGACCCGATACGAAGGTCGACTACGTGGGGGCGGCGTTCCTGGGCGGCGCACTGGCGGGGATCGTGACCGCGCTGTCCCAGGGGCAGGTGTGGGGCTGGACGTCGTTCGCCACCCTGGGGTTCCTCGCCGCGGGAGTGCTCCTGTTCGTCCCGTTCGCGCTCTACGAGTCGTGGTGGAAACGTCGGCAGCGGGAGCCGATCGTCGACGGGAAGTTGCTACGGGAGAGGAACGTTCTCGTGACCAACGTGGTCCTGACGGTGGTGGGACTCGGAATGTACCTCGCGCTCTTCTCGCTCATCTACCAGTTCGAGTACCCCCCGGCGTCCGGGGGATACAACGGGAGCTTCCCGACGTTCAACATCCTCGATGCGGGCCTGTACATCGTCCCCCTCGCGCTCGGGATGATCGTCTTCGCGGTCGCTGTCAGCTTCTTCGTCGCGCGCGTGGGCGTCAAGCCGTTTGCGATCGCCGGAAGTGTCGTCACCGCGCTCGGCTTCTATCTCATCTCGATCGCCACTACGCTCGACCAGGCGTTGCTGTACGAGACGGTCATCGGCGCCGGGATCGCCCTCCTGAATGCCTCGATCATCAACCTCCTGGTGCTGACCGTGGACCCGAAGGACATGAGCCAGGCCACGGCGATGAACAACGTCTTCCGGAACGTCGGCGGAAGCGTCGGGGCCCCGATCGCCGGCTCGTTACTGGCCACCTACGTCTTGACGGCCGGACCGCTCGCCGGCCTCCCGGCCCACGTGGCCTTCCAGTACGCCTTCTGGATGGCGGCGATCGTCACGCTCATCGCCGGCGTCGCTGTCTTGTTCGGCCACGAGGTCCTCGGGCGGTGGCGGCACCCCCGGTTCGCGCACCTCCCCACGATGCCCGGGGCACCGAAGCCCGAACCGTCCGCACCCGTTCCGGCGCCGCCGATGCCGCTTCCCGGAGAGATTCCGACACCGCGGTAACGGGCCCCGATTCCGCCCGTGCCGCCGAGCGAGGTTTCGCCGAGAGACTACTGATTCGCACGGACGGCCGCTTCCACGATCGAGAGTGCGAAGGCCAGGTCCCGAGGTCCGAGGATCCGAATCTCTACCCACTCCGAACCGGGTCCGCGCGCGATCAGTCGGGGGTCCAGCGTTCCGTCCCGCTTGCGCTTGCGAATCTCTTCCCGAGTCAAGCGAACGTCCATCCTCGAGTCGCCATGGAAGTGGACGATCTCGCGACCCCCGACCGCGAAGCTCTGGCCGTGCCCGTAACGCGAGACCTTCCGCTCGACCCCGGGGACCGCGGCGATCCGATATTCGAGTTCCTCCCGCAGAGCCGTGGCGGTCGAGGGCGAAGCGTGAGGCGTCGTTTTCGAGGGAGCCATCTTCCGGAGCTCCTGGGCGGCCCGCCGAGTTCCGCCCGTCAGTCGGTGCGGTTCGAGATCAGGAACTCGTTCCCGTCCGGGTCGGCGAACCCGGCGCGCACGAAGGTGCCGATCGACGTCTCGAACGGAGTCGCGGGCATCGTGATCGTGCCTCCGCGCCGGGCGATCTCGGCGACCGCCGCGGCCGGGTCCGGATGGCGAAAGACGATCCCCGACACGGTCCCGGGCTCGCGTCCCCCTTCTTCCGGGCGCATCACGTGCATGGTGAGGAGCGTCGTCGAGTCCGGCAACGCGAACACGATTCGTGCGGCCCGTTCATCGAACAGCAGTTCCTTGAGGCGGAGCACGTCGCGGTAGAACGATCGAGCGAGGAGCGGGTCCCGGATGTGGATCGTGACCGAATGCAAACCGGTGACGACGTCGCTCACGTGTCGCCCCACCGGTCGATCGCGATTAAGGGTTCGGTCATCGACGTCGGGGACCTCGGACCTCGGAGCACCGGATGGACCGGCCGCGTGACGGGGGCGCGCGGCTATCTGGGGGCAAACCGCTGGGTGGACCGTGACCGAGGCGTCGCGTCACCCGCTGATCATCGGGAGCGGGATCGCGGGGCTCTACGTCGCCCTTCGATGCCGGGAGCTCGGTCTACGACCGACGATCGTCACGAAGGCCCGTCTCGAAGAGTCGAACACGAGGTACGCCCAGGGCGGAATCGCCGCGGCGATCGGCCCGGACGACTCTCCGAAGCAGCACCTGGAGGACACGGTCCGCGCCGGCGACGAGCTCGTCGATCGTTCGGCGGCGCGGGTGCTGACCTCCGAGGCGCCCGCGCGGATCGCCGACCTCGTTCGGTACGGGGTCCCGTTCGATACCGTGGAGGGACGGATCTCGCTCGGACGGGAGGCGGCCCACTCGCGCTCCCGCACGTTGCACGCCGGCGGCGACGCGACGGGGTACTCGATCGAGGAGACCCTCAAGCGCCGTGTCCTCGACGCGGGGATCGATGCCCGGGAGCGGACCGTACTGCGGGCTCTTCAGCCGGGTTCACGGGACGGGCCGGTCGCGGTCCTGTCGGACGCCGACGGGAAGAATCTGGAGTACTCGACCCCCGCTCCCGTCGTGCTCGCGACCGGGGGCGCGGGCAGCCTCTATCGCCACAGCTCGAACCCCGCCGTGGCGACCGGGGAGGGCGTGGCGATCGCGTTCCGGGCCGGGGCACTGCTCACCGACATGGAGTTCATCCAATTCCACCCGACGGCGTTCTATCGGGAAGGCGCCCCCCGGTTCCTGATCACGGAAGCGCTCCGGGGCGAGGGCGCGGTCCTGCGCAACGACGCGGGCGACCGGTTCATGGTCGGGATCCACCGCGATGCCGAGCTCGCGCCTCGGGACATCGTCGCCCGGGCGATCGAGCGGCAGATCGTGACGACGGGGCACCCGTGCGTGTACCTCGACGCGACCGGCCTCCCCCGGGACCTCCTCTACGCGCGGTTCCCGTCGGTCTGTCACTTCCTCGCTACGTACGGGCTCGACCCGTCCCGGGACCAGGTCCCGGTGGCTCCGGTCGCCCACTACATGATCGGGGGCGTGACGACCGACTTGGAGGGTCGCTCCTCCCTCCACGGCCTCTACGCGGCCGGGGAGGTCGCGTCGACCGGGGTGCACGGCGCGAACCGACTCGCCGGCAACTCGCTGCTCGAGGGTCTCGTCTTCGGGGAACGCGTGGCTCGGCAGCTCCTGCATCCCGCGTCCGGCGGACCGAAACCTCCGTCCCGCATCCTCGAGGTCCCTCTCGCGGGCGGGACCGGGGTCGCCGAAGAGCCCGGGGAGCTCGAGAGCGTGCGCAACGCTCTCTGGGACGATGTCGGCATCGTCCGATCGGCGGAAGGGCTGCGCTCGGCCGTCGAGCTGTTCGAACGGCGGGCGAAGTGGAGCCCGGCGGGGCGTCCGGACGCTTTCCCCGGGCCGGTGGCGAACGCCGCGCTCACGGCGCTCCTGATCGCCCGTGCCGCCGCCTACCGGACCGAGAGTCGAGGCGCGCACTTCCGGTCGGACTATCCCCAGCGACGGGCGCAATGGCGGGTCCACATCGGGTTGCGGCAGCCGACCGGGCCGGCCCGGGCGGGCACCGTGCACCGATAACCATTATTCCGTGACGGGGGGTCGCCCGCCGCATGGACGTCGAGCTCTCTGACGAGGAACGGGAGCTGAAGGAGGCGACCCGACGGTTCGTCCGCAAGGAGGTGCTGCCGGTCGCCGACCGCATGGACCGGGAGGACTACTTTCCTCGCGACGTCTTCCGGCACCTCGGCGAACAGGGGTTCCTCGGGGTGACGGTGCCCACGCCGTTCGGCGGACTGGGCCTCTCGTACGTGGCCCAGGCCGTCATCCTGGAAGAGATCGCGCGGGCCAGCCCGGCCCTCGCGTTGAGCGTCGGAGCCCATTCGAACCTGTTCGCCGACAACGTGAGCCGCAACGGGAACGATGACCAGCGACGCGCGTTCCTTCCGGACGCGGCCCGGGGCGATGCGATCGGCGCGCTCGCGCTGACCGAGCCGAACGCCGGGTCGGACGCCGTCTCGCTTCGGACCCGGGCGGAACGACGGGGCGACGAGTACGTCCTGAACGGCGCCAAGCAGTTCATCACCAACGGGCCGGTCGCGGACGCGCTGCTGGTCTACGCGAAGACCGACCCGGGGGCGGGGTCGCACGGGATCACCGCGTTCCTGGTCCGGAAGGACACGGAGGGGTTCTCGGTCGCCCGTCAGCTCGACAAGATGGGGATGCGAGGCTCGCCGACCGGGGAGCTCGCCTTCCAGGACTGTCGCATTCCGGCCGACCAGCGACTCGGACCCGAAAACGGCGGCGTGGGGATCATGATGAGCGGCCTCAACGTGGAGCGAGCGGTACTCACCGCGATCCCGGTGGGCATCATGGCCGAGTGCCTCGACCGGTCGCTCGCGTACGCCCGCGAGCGCGAACAGTTCGGGCAGAAGATCGGACGCTTCCAGCTCGTCCAAGAGAAGCTCGCCAACATGTACGCGGAGCTCGAAGCGTCGCGACGGTTGCTCTACGCGGCGTTGAAGCAGGTGGCGGCGGACCCGCGTCGGATGGCGCCGGCGGCGGCCGCGCTGACGTACGCGTCGGAGGCGTCGACGCGGATCGCGCTCGAAGCGATCCAGATCCACGGAGGCTACGGCTACATGCGCGACCTCCCCCTCGAGCGCCTGGCGCGCGACGCGAAGCTGCTCGAGATCGGAGCCGGAACGTCCGAGATCCGGCGCCTGCTGGTCGCCCGGGAACTGCTCGGCCCGGGGTTCGCCGAGTGATTTCGACGGCCTCCGCACCGAGGTTATATAGGCTCAGGGGACCCTCCGACGGCCGATGGCCGGGCGACCGTCGTCCGCGTCGGGCGCGACCTCGTCGCTCCGCGTCGAGATCCTGAAAGAGCTCCAGAGCCTGATCGACGACCGGGACGTCCGGGACCGCCTCGATCGGGGTCCGATCGGGGAGGCGAAGGGCAAGGAGCATTGGGTCCTCCACCTCCTCCTGCGCGCGCAGGAGTCGAACCAGACCCACGTCGACATGCTCATCGGGTCGGCGTACTCGAACCTCCTCGCGCGGCTGCAGTCGATCGAAGACCGGCTGGAACGCGTCGAAGGGTCGGGGCGTTCCCTCGGGGACGACCTCAAAGGCCGGCTCGAGGGCCTCGAGGGTCATGTGACGGAGCGTGTCACCAAGGAGGTCTCGGCCGGGATGGACTCGGCGACGGGCCGCCTCAAGAACGAGCTGTCGACGAACCTCGACGAGAAGTGGAAGCCGATCGGCGACTCGGTCGAGGTCTTTTCGAAATCGGCGAGCCAGCTGACGAAGGACCTCTCGGACACGTACCGCGTCGCCACGCAGAGCCGTCTGCTGCTCAACGAGAACGCGCGCCGGATCATCGACCTGGGACGCGACCTGGTCGCGCTCGAGGAGAGCCTGAAGCTCGCCCTCGCGAAGACGCTCGAGGAGGGGCTCCAGCCGCTCGAAGAACGCATCAGCGCCCTCGAGGCCCGCCTGGGAGGCACTCCCGAGGAGACGGCGAACGGCAACGGACGCACGGACGCCCCGGGCGGCGCGTAGGCGGTCTCCCGCTCGATGCGGCTCTCCCCGCGTCACCCGCGGTACCGGAGTCTCGTCACGCGGGCCCTCCTCGCCGACCGTGTGCGCTCGGGGCTCGTGGTGCCCGAGGGGCTCATCGCTCACGGCCGGGGGGAGGCGTTCGACTATCTGCTGGGGGAGCGGACCATTCCGAGCGCCCGTCGGGCGACGCGGGTCGCGGCTCAATGGCTTCGAGCCGCCCGACGGCCCGTGGTGAGCGTGAACGGGAACGTCGCCGCACTGGCCGCCCGAGAGGTCGCGCGGCTCGAGCGCGCCCTGCCCGGCCTCGGGGTCGAGGTGAACCTGTTCCACCGCTCGCCCCGGCGCGCGCGCCTCGTGGAACGCGAGCTCCGCGCGGCGGGGGTCCGAACCGTCCTGGGCGTCCGCCCGACGGCCCGCCTTCCGCGACTCCCCTCGGACCGGGCGCGGGTCGACCAGCGGGGGATCGCGGTCGCCGACGTCTGCCTCGTCCCGCTCGAGGACGGGGACCGCACCGAGGCGCTACGGGCCCTCGGGAAGAGGGTGATCTCGGTCGACCTGAACCCGCTGTCGCGCACCAGCCGCGCCGCGGACCTGCCGATCGTGGACGAGCTGGTGCGAGCGCTGACGAACCTAGCCCACGACCTTCGGTCCCCCCGAGGGAACCCGGCGGCCGGTCGGTTCCTCCCGTTCGATGCGGCGGGAGCGCTCCAGGACGCCGAGGCGACGATCGCGCGCAATCTCAGGAAGCGGGTTCGCCCGCCGCCCGGACGACCGCGTCGCTGAGCCGACGTGCGACCTGCTCGAGGAACGACCCGTCGGAACGGTCGAACGCTCCGACCTCGTTGCCGTCGATATCGATCTCCCCCACCACCCGGCTCCCCGCCCGGATCGGCACCACGACCTCCGCGCGCGTCTCGAGGAAACAGGCGAGATACTCGGGCGCGGCCCGCACGTCGTCGACGACCACCGTCCGGTCCTCCCGTACGGCGCGGCCGCAGACCCCCCGCTCGATCGGGATCCGCGTGTGCTCCGTCGCGGCCGGCCCGTCCCACGCGTCGAGCACGAGCTCGGTGCCGTCGACGCGGTAGACGCCGACCCAGCGGTAGTGACGGAACGATTCGCGGAGGAACCGGCAGACCTCCTGGAGCGCGGCGCGGCCCGCGAGCCGTCCGAGGATCGCGTCGACCTGCAGGAGCGCCGGGGTGGCCGTGCGAGGCGAGACGCTCATTTCCCGGAACGGACCCCGCGGGAGGAGAGGGAAGCGCCGAGGGGGAGATTTTCCCCCGGGACGGGTCGACCGTGCCCGGCGTTTGAACTCCCGAGGCGAAGATCGCCACGAGCTTTCCAGACTCGCGCCGTACCGGACTGAGCCACCTCGGCACGCCCTCCGGTCGAGGACCGGGGTCGGGCGATAAGGTTAGCGGCCTCGAGGAGCAACGCTACCCGCCGAGAGGGTACCAGCCGCACTCCTCGCAGCCAACGCCCCGTTGGTCGCCGGGGATCTCGGCTCGGCACTCGGGGCAGGGTACGGGTCCGGGCACCGAGAGCGAGAGGCAATCGAAGCAGCTTCCCTGACGGCGGTCGTCCGGGAGCAGGACGAGGTCCTTGCCGCAGAACAGGCAGTGGGAGAGCCGTTCTTCGAACGGTTCCAAGCCCCGACTGTCCGCGAACAAAAGCATGGACCCGCTCCACCAGCGGTCCGGTACATAAGGGCTCGCTGGCGACCGGTTCTCGGAGCGATTTTTCCCGCGCTCCGGACGACGTTCACGGGTCTTTCCAGCGTGCCTTGAACGCCGCGATCACGAAGAGGGCCGCCGTGAACGCGACGAGGACCACCCAGTCGATCGTCGCCGTCGAAAACGTGAGGGGTTGAAGCCCGACCGCCCCCTGCACGAGCTCGGCGGCGTACGTCGTCGGCGAGAACCGGGCGGCGATCTGCGCCCACCCCGGCAGGTAGCCGATCGGGTAGTAGACCGGCGGCAGGACCGTCAGGACGAGGGAGAAGATCGGGCTGAACATCCACGTCTCGCGCACGTCCTGAAAGTACGTCGAGAGCGTGAACGCGAACGCGGTCGCGAACGACCAGACCAGCAGGAGCGCCCCGACGAGCACGACCGAGCTCGTCACGGTCGCGAAGCCGTAGTAGACGAACAGGATCGCGAAGACCGCGAGCGCGGGAAGCGAGTAGACCAGCTCGGACAAGGCGAGGCCGGCCACGTAGACCGGCGCCTCGACCGGCGAGGCGACGACGATGTCCTGGAACTTGAGGTCGTGCCGGTAGTGGGTGAGGTCCGACTGCAGGCCGGTGCCGACCGAGAGCATCGTGAGGACCATGCCGCCGACGACGCCGTAGGCGAGGTCGGCGCCCTTCGACACGATCCAGATGAAGAACAGGAACGACAGCGGGCTCGCGACCAGGTTGACGAGGTAGAGCGGCTGCGTCCGGATCGGGATCAGCCCGTTCAACTGGACGAGCGTGAGGAGCGACCGGAGCCGGTTGCGCTCGCTCACGCCTCCACCTCGGGGGCCGGCGTCTCGTCGTCGATCGCCTTCCCGACGACCTCGAGAAAGATGTCCTCGAGGCTCACCGGTCCGAGGCTCACCCGCAGCCCCTTCTCGAGCGCCATGCGCGCGAGCTCCCGCGACTCGTTCTCCCGCGCGAAGACGAGCGACCCGCCCTCGATCGGCGAGACGCGACCGTACGACTGGAGCTCCTCGAGGGGGTACGCCCCGAAGATCGTGACCCGGTAGGGGTAGCGGACTCGGGCGCGGAGGTCGTCGGGAGTTCCCTCGAGGACGAGCCGACCGCGCTCGAAGAGCGCGAGGCGCGTCGAGAGCGCTTCCGCCTCGTCGAGGTAATGCGTGGTGAGCAGGATCGTGCGCCGCTCGCGGATCGCCCGGCGGATCGCCTCCCAGACCTCCCGGCGCGCGATCGGGTCGAGGCCGGTCGTCGGCTCGTCGAGGAACAGGATCTCGGCGTCCGACGCGAGCACCATCGCGCAGAGGACGCGGCGGCGGAGTCCGCCCGAGAGCCGGGCGACGCTGCGTCGGCGAAACTCCGTCAGGGAGAGCTGGTCGAGGGCGTCCCGGGTGCGGGCGCGGCTCTCCGCCGGGTCGAGCCCGCGGAGCTTCAGGTAGAGGTACACGACCTCCTCCACGTTGAGGAAGTAGAGCGGACGCGACTCCTGCGGGACGCACGCGATGCGCGTGCGGATCGCGCGCTCCTCGGTCGCCACGTCGTGGCCGAGCACGGTCGCGGAACCCGACGTCCGTTCGAGCTGCGTCGCCGCGATCCGGACGAACGTCGTCTTTCCGGCGCCGTTCCTCCCGATCACCCCGTAGACGCGCCCGTCGGGGATGTCGAGGGTCAGGTCCTCGAGGGCCGCGGAGCCTCCCTTCGAGCCGGGGTAGACCTTGCGCAGATGTTCGGTGCGGATGGCGTATCCCATGGAGCGACTCGGAGACGCGGCGTCGCTCTTAAGGGAGGGTAGGGACTCGATGCCGAGGAGGACGCGTCGAGGTCGCTAGCTCAGGATCTCGGCGAGGCGACCCTGGGCTCGCGCTGCGGTGACCTCGCGCGCGATCCGCCGGCCGGTGGAGAGCCCCGGCGCGACCAGGTCGGAGTACGGGCTCCCCGAGATGAACAGGTTCGTTCCGGCGACGATCCTCGTGGAGATCTCGAAGACCTTGAACTCGAAGTCTTCCGTCATGATCCCCTCGAGGCAGAACGGCCCGACCATCCCTCCGAAGAGGTCGACCGAACGGTCGACGATCTTCGCCGCGATCTCGAACGCCCGCGGCAAGAGCGACTCGCGGAGGATCACCGGGACGTTGCCGGTCACGACGAACGTCGGTCGGATCCCGGCGCGGATCAGTTCCTCCTGTGCGCCGAGCTTGTACAGCTCGTCGATGTTCGCTTCGTCCCGGCGGTCCATCCCGAGAAGCTCGAGCGCGCCGTGGCGCAGTCGGTAGCCGCCGTCGGCGATCGGCGAGTAGAAGAAGTGCATGTAGTACCGGGTTCCGAGCACGTACTCCTGGATCACGTAGGGACCCGTGGGGTGGAAATCGTCGAGCGCCTCGCGGTTCTTCGCGAGGTAGAACCCCTTGCCGCCTTTCGCCCCGTAGTACTTCACGATCACCGGGCCGTTGATCTCCTTCGGGTCCTCGTAGAGCTTCGGCATCCGGACGCCGGCCGACTCGAGCCAGTCCCGTTCCTTCCGGCGGTCCGACTCCCACCCGAGGACCGCGCGATTTCCGAAGACCGGCACGTCCATGGTCGAGAACGTCTCCGGTCCGAGATACTCGACGAACGACCCATGGGGAACGAGGATCGCGCCCGCGTCCCGCAGCTGCTGGGTGACGCCCGGAATCTCCTTCACGGTCGGCACCGAGAGGAATCGGTCGGGGCGGGCGAGCGGGAAGGCGTCGTAGATCTTCGGCGGAGGCCCGACGCACAAGCCGAGCGTCGGGAACCCTTCGGCGCGCGCTCCGTGGAAGATCTGAAGGGACGAGTGCGAGCAGAGCGTCGCGATCGTCGGAACGCGGCCGTTCAGGGAGGCGAGACGCGCCTCCGACGCGAGGGGAATCCCCATACGGGGGAGTATCGGGATGCTCAGATAGCCCTTGCGGGCGCGGCGACCGAGAACCGACTACGCGTCGCGATCCGGATGCTCCAGATCCCAGTACCAGGTCACTCGACGAGCGCCCGTACCGGCGACCCGTCGCCGCAGCTCGGGGTCGACGGTCGGGTCGCGGACGAGCCGGCGCACCTCGTCGGGCCGGCCCGTCGCGACGCGCCCCGCGAGCCCGAGTCGCTCGAGCTCCGGCCGCAGGCCATCGAGCGAGTACTGCCAGGTCTCGTCGCGCCGCCGCACCGCGACGGCGCGGGATCCGGGAAGCCGGTGGATCCCGAGCTCCTCCGCAGCGTGGTGGAGCGCGGCCGCCGTATCGCGGAGCTCTGTCCCGACCCGCTCCTCCTCGGAGCGGAGGCGGTCGAATCGGTCGACCAGCTCCTTCAGACGGGCCTCGTCGGCGACCGGTACCGATCGGAACTCCGGGCAGATCGAGCGGAAATCGCACCGGCTGCACTGGCGACCGGGGGTCGGCTCGTACGCCTGCGCCCGGATCCCGTCGCTGACCGTGCCGAGCCGGTCGTATAGGCTGGTGAGCGAGGCGCGCTCGCGCGGAGGGACCCGGTGCGGGGTCAGTGAGCGTAGGTGGTAGAGCGTGAGGCCGCTCACCGGCTCGGAGTAGTTGCTCTCCACGAGCACCTGGTAGAGCGAGAGTTGGTCCGAGTCCAGGGCGTCGGCGACCGAGAGCTCGCGGGAGGTCTTGTAATCCACAACCTCGAGCCCGCCCTCGGGCACGCGGTCGATCCGGTCGATGTAGCCGTGGATTGGGATCCCGTCCCAGCGGGCCTCCAGGTGCTCCTCGACGGCAACCGGCTGGGGCCGCTCTCGTTCGAGCTGGTCGTAGAACTTGAGCAGTAGGTCCCGACCGAGGTTCCGGTACCTGGTCTCCTCCTCGGGACTGGTGTATCCTTCCCCGGACCACGACCGGTCGTAGAGACGGAGCATCTCCTCCCGCGACAATCCGGCGGGGCCCGGGGCGCCGCGGTTCTTTGACTGCCACTCGTCGAGTGTTCGCTGGGAGTCGGTCGGCCCCGCCCGTCGCGGACCCGGGACCACGAGCGGTCGGAGCAACTCTTCGAGGACCGTGTGCACGACGCGTCCGAAGGTGAAGTAGCTTCGAGGGGTCTCGGGCAGGCGGTCGATGTAGAGGTACTTCCACCGGAGCGGGCACTCGAGGTACGTGTGGAACGACGAGTAGCTCAGGCCGGGGGTCGAGGACACGACGACCGAGCCGCCCGGAAGTTCAAGTGGTTTCCGGGGGCGTCGGCTCCCGGCGGCGCCCGACGCGCCCCTAGTGGCCGGCCGCCGCCGCGTCGAGCTCGACCTTCTCGGTCGAGTCCACAGGCAGGCTCCCCCGGGCTTGCGGGTTGGTGAGGTTCTTCGGAAGGCCCAGGAGGTCGAGGAGCTCCTTGTAGTGGTTGCGGATCGTCACGGGCGTGACGTTCGCGACCGCTGCGATCCGGTCCTGGCTCCGCGGCTCGCCCATCAGGTTCGACGCGATGTAGATGATCGTCGCGAGGATCCCGTTCGGGAGCACACCGCTGGTCGAGTAGACCTGTTCGACCTGCTCGAGCAGCGAGAGGACCTTCTGGCGGACCTCCTTCGAGAGGTTCAAGTCCTGCGTGAACCGAACGAGATAGTCCCGCGGCTCGACCGGCTTCAGGCCGAGCTTGAGCTCGCGCGCGAGCAGCGTGTAGGCGCGCCCGACCTCGATCTTCGTCGCCTTCGAGTGCGCAATGATCTCCTTCATCGTTCGCGGCACATGGCACTGGCGGCAGGCCGCGTAGACGCTCGCCGCGACGAGCGCGACGATCTTCTTGCCGCGCGTCGCCTTGTGTTCGAGCGCGCGCCGATAGATGTAGGTCGCCGACTCCTTGACCTCCCGCGAAAGGCCGAGCACGCCGGCGAGGCGATTCAGCTCGCCCAGCGCGACGACCAGGTTGCGCTGGTGCGTGCGAGCGGCCCGGAGCCGATGATTGAGCTTGCGGAGATGGTAGAATTTGAGCGACGTGTTACGGGAGAGCGAGTTACCCTGGAAGTCCCGCGTCGGGACCCCAATCTCGCTGAAGAGACCCTTGTCCGGCATCAGCGGCGAGATGACCGGACCCCAGCCTCGGGCCTCGCGGCCGGTGTCCTCCTTCGAGCCCCGCTGTCCCCGGTCGCTGACGAGGGCGCTCGCGTCGACCACGAGTCCGCAGTCCGCGCAGACGATCTCGCCGCGGATCTCGTCGCGGATCAGGTGCGTGGAACCGCAATTCGGACAGACATCCGAATCTGGCGGGGCGGCCGGGGCGAGCGACGGTTCGGCCGGAGCCGTGGCCCGGCGGGAACTCTTCGAGGCGGAGGATCGATTACGGGTCGAGGAGGATGCGTTCGCGGTCATAGGTTACTGAGCGGCGTAACCGATGGCTCGTATATATAACTTAGGCCCTCCGATGTATCTCTTGTTTGATACAGGTGCTACAATGATACACCGTGGCACGGGCACCGGGAGCAGGTCCGCGAGCTCCCGACTCTCTCGAGCGAGCTGAGGACGCCGTTCGCCGTGGCGGCGACGCCCCGTCGGGTCGGGGTCACTCCGTGGTCGGAGGGCGGGCGAGCGCGGACTCGGGGGCTCGAATCCCTCGTCGGGTGACGAGCCCGAGCACACGGCTCGCACCTTCGGTCGAGACCACGGCCGCGACCTCGGCGTTCTGCTCTTCCATCCGACGCAAGGCTTCGCTCGCGGTCAGGTCGGCGGGAAGCAGCAGGTCCGCGGGTCGCGCGAGGTCCACCGCGTGGAGTTCGCTCCGTTGGTCCTGCGGGACCCGTAGGAGATCCGACAAGCGCACTGCGCCGTACCAGGCCCCGGGGGTCTCGACGGACAGGACCGCTCGACCGTGGGTCACGGCCGTGTCGATCGCGTCGCCGGCCGACATCGAAGGGGGCACCGCCTCGGATTCGTAGCTCGCGACCTCCCCGATCGTCGTAGTCGCGAGGAAGTAGCTCTGATACTCCTCGCGGTGGGCCGGGCTCTGAAGTCGGCTCGGCAGCTGCTCCGAGTAGATGTGGTAGGGGCCGGTCACGACGTAGGCGACGAAGATCGACATCATCGCCGCCGGCAGGACGGTGTAACTGCCCGCCATCTCGACCACCATGATGAGCACGCCGAGCGGCGCCTTCGAAATCCCTCCGAAGAAGGACATCATCCCCACGATCGCGAACACGGCGACGACGGTCGTCGGGACCAGCGAGGGGAACAGCATATGGAACGCGCCGCCGATCGCGGTGCCGAGGAACGCTCCCACGACGACGCTCGTACCGAACAGCCCCGCACTTCCCCCGGCGCCGACGACGAACGTCGTCATGACCATCCGAACGACGACCGCCGCGACCAGGATCGCGATCAGACCGACGGTGAACGTGCCCAGGTCCCCCGCGACCGCGACCTGGACGAACCCATAGCCGATGGATAGCGACGAGAGCGAGACAAAGTGACCTTGTTCGGGGAGGGCAAAGTAGGTACCGAGGAAGACCGCGGCGGCGAGTCCCGCGCCGATGGCGGGTCCCCAGGGCCGGGCCCACGACCGGCTCGCGAACCACGCGTCGCCGCGACGGTACATCCAGGTGAACAAGATCCCGCTGGCCCCGCAGGCGATCCCGAGCGCGAGGTAGAGCGGGAGACGCTCCGGATTGAACGCGTAGTTGGCGAAGGCTGCCGAGGTCGCGAACAGGGTGTGGAAGCCGAAGATAGAGGAGTAGACGGAGTAGGCCACCACCGAGGCGATGATGCCGGGGACGAACACCTCCGGTTCGAAGTCTCCCGTATAGAGGATTTCGGCGGCGTACACCGCCCCGCCGAGCGGGGCGCGGAAGATCGCGCCGATCCCCGCGCCCATGCCGCTCGCGAGCGCGATGCGCCGGTCCCGATCGCTGAGGCCGACGAGGCTGGCCCAGAGCGAGCCGAATCCCCCTCCGATCTGGGAGACCGGTCCCTCCCGGCCCCCGCTGCCGCCGGTCCCGAGCGTCACGGCGCTGGTGATCGTCTTCAGGATCGGGCCCCGCAGACGCACCCTGCCGGCCTGACGGTGGAAGGACTGGATCGTGGCGTCGGTGCCGTGACCGGCGACCTCCGGCGCGAGCTTCCACGCGACGAGTCCCACGAACAGCCCGCCGCCGACCAAGAGCGCGGGGATCCAAAATAGGCGGGGCAGCGAACTCGCCCAAGTGAGCTGCGCCGGGTTCAGCGTCCCTTCGGCGGGGAGCGTCAGTCCGGCGAGCCCCGAAAGGAGGGCCTGGGAGACCACGGTGACCAAGTAGTAGAAGGCGGCCGCGCCCAGGCCCGCGACGATTCCGATGGGGACCGCGATCACCGCCCAGCGCGCCAGGTCTCGTGAGACCGCGACCCACGACCGGGATGTGGAGGGGCCGGCGTTCCCCGAACTCCGCCGCCAGAACTGCCACCGACTCGGGGCAGGGGGCGCGGGTCCCGAATTCGTGTGAGTTCCGGCGGTCGTTTCGCTGGACGAAGTCATCCGTTCGCCTACAAGAACGGCGGCCCACCCGTCGATGGATAGTAGGCTTTGCGAGCGCCGCTCCGCGCCGGAGCCCAACGAGGAGGCGCACGGAGGATCGCACCGAGAGCGGCTCTCGCTCCCCAGGTCGTATCGTAGAACTCCCGACCTCCGCGGGTCGGCGTCCTCAGCGGCCGAGCGGGGAGGGAACGTGGTCGACGTTCACTTGAGCGGGGGTTGCCCGTAGTCGACCAGGATCAGCCGACACGCCGCGCAGCGGTAGGCCCGGAGCCGTGGCCCCTCGCTCCATCTCCAGAACGGCAGGTTCGCGAGCTCCATGTCCCCCGTACTGTCGGAATGCCATAGGATCGAGGCGGGTTCAATCCCCCGACTGTCTCCCTCGACGTATCCCGGGTCCATCGGCCGGCCGCACCGAGGGCAGTGGGGGAGCCCCGCGGGGAGGGGAGAGGACGGGGACGACACGTTCCCCGCTCCGGCGACGCCTTCAGGCGGGCGTCGCGGTGAAGAGACAGCCGCGCGACGCGTGCTTCGTCGGGTCCGGCTTCGAGACCTCCCACCGTTGACCGAGGCGCGCTTCCAGCACCGTGCGCATGAGCTGCGGGCACATCACTCGGCCGATCTCGGGCGAGTCGGAGGTGCACGCGAAGCAGCCGGTGACCTGCAGGGTCAACGGACGCTCGCGGACCACCTTCAGGTGCCCCATCGTGTGGGTCTCGTAGTAGTTGCTCAGCGAGCGCGTCACCGCCTGCGGGGTGTCCCCCTCGACCTCGTCGGCGATCTGCCGGCCCAGCTGCTTCGCGATCGTTTCGATCAGCTCGGGCAGTTCGAAGTGGAACTCCCGGACGCCGGTGGCGCGCATCCCGAGCTTCGCGATCTCCTTCAAGCGCTGGAACGGCTCGCTCTCCTTCCCCTGTACGACCGGGATGACCGCGGACGTAGGGTTCTCGAGGTCCACGAACCGCGACTCCGCCCTCTCCGCCGGCGCCCAGAGTCGGCGGTGGTAGTCGCGCGCGAGCTGGACGAACAGCGGAGCGGACGACCAGAGCGCGACCTGCTCCTCGCCGGATCGGCCGAACCCCTCCTCGCCCGAGACGTAGGCGAGCGCCCCGGTCCGGTCGATGACGACCGACCGGTTCATCACCGGCCCGGCGGAGTGCCGCAGCTCCGCGAACGCGGCGAGGTGCTTCGCGTCCACGAGGTTCTGCGGGAACACCTCGGTGACGATCCGCACCTTGACGCCGCGCTCCTTCGCTTCGCGCAGCGCGCGGTCGGTCCCCGCATCGATGACCCGGGGGAGCGAGGAGCCGCTCGCGGTCAGGAGGATCTTGTGCTCGGCGGTGCCGAGCCGCTTCACGAGGAAGCGGTGGATCGTCTCCCGGCCCTCGAGCACCGCGAACTTGCGGGGGTCCCCGTCGTCGAACTCCGTGCGGACGTCCTCCCAGTCCGTCAGGATCTTCCCCCGGTCTTGCTCCAGCCGGCGCACGCGCTCGGAGGCGTGGCGGATCCAGCGGTCGAGGAGTTCGTCCGGCGGGACGGCCGCGAACCGCATCGGGCGCCCCCCGGTGGAATGGAGGAGGCCGTCGGCGGAAAGCTGCTTGATGAGGCGGTACGCCTCGACGCGGCTCACCGCGGAGAGCCGCGCCAGCTCGCTCGCCGTCTGCGGACCGGTCCGGCATGCCGCGAGGTAGACGCGGGCGCCCTTCTCCGGCACGCCGTGCTGAGCGAGAAGATCGCGTAGGTCGGAGCCCGGCCGCCCCACGGGTTGACGAGCCGGCGG
>JASHWZ010000178.1 GCA_030043865.1 Thermoplasmata archaeon
ACCGGCTCGAGCGTCCGCCAGGAGGAGACCCAGCGAGCGCCCACCGCGCGGGCGAGCTCTCCGACGACCACGGAGGCCCCGGCCCACGCCACCAGACCGAGCGCCCACGCGGCCCCGGCGGGGCCGGGCAGGGACACGGGCGCCCATCGGAGCGTTCCCTATTAGGACCGTTCGTCCCGGGCGCTACGTATTTACCGTCCGGGCCCCCCGCGAGCCTCGGGCGCACATCGTGGGAACCCCGTCCGGCGCTCGCGACGGCCTCTCGAGCGTCACGCGCGGAACGCTCTACCTGCTGGTCGGCTCCCTGCTCTACGTCGCGCTGAACTTCGTCGCGCGGTTCATCCTAATCCGCTCGGTCTCGATGGACGAGTGGAGCGCGTTCTCCTTCGCGCTCGCGCTCGTCGGAGTCGTCGCCGCGCTCGGCAGCGTCGGGCTCCCGAGCGCCGTCGCCCGCTCCCTGCCCTACACCGCCTCCGAGGCGGAACGGAGGACGATCGTACGCAGCTCCCTCGTGATCGGAGGAGCCGCCGCCGCGGTGTCGGCGCTCGCGATGTGGGTCCTCGGACCGTGGATCACGTCCACCCTCAACTTTCCCGACCTGGGACCCGCGCTCGAGCTGTTTCCGCTCGCTGCCGGAACCTCCGTCGCCGTGAGCCTCATCGCGTCGATCTTCCAGGGATACGAGGACGTACTCCCGAACGCGCTGTTCATCCAGGTCGTCACCCCGGGCCTGTTCGTCCTGTTCCTCGTCGCGATCCTCGTCGTCCCGCCCCAGGGGATCGACTACACGTCGGCGTTGGTGGCGTACGTCGTCGCGAACATCGCGGCGCTGTTGCTCACGATCGCCTACGCCCTCCGCGAGTTGCCCCGGCATCTGTCGCCCGGTCCCCCCGCACCTCGGGCCGTGGGGGGACTGATGCGGTTCGCGGCCCCGCTCTTCCTCGTCACGCTGATGGGTACACTGCTCGGGAACGGGGACACCCTCGTCCTGGGCGCCTACTATCCGGGTGAGGTCGGCACGTACACCGCTTCCCTCACGCTCGCCCGGCTCCTGCAGGTCGGCGTCGGAGCGGCGGCGTACATCTTCCTGCCGGTCGCCGCTCGCCTGCTCCGTTCGCGCGACACCGCGGCGATCGGCGTGACGTACGTGACGGTCACGAAATGGATGATCCTGTTCTCCCTCCCCCTGTTCCTCCTGTTCGTCGTCCTTCCCGGACGCTCCCTCGACTTCGTCTACACGGCGAAGTACGCCGTGGTCGTCCTGCCGCTCCAGATCACCGTCACGGGGGCGTTCCTCTCGACCGCGTTCGGTCCGGCGGCGAACGCGCAGGTCGCCTTCGCGCAGACACGACTGCTCGCGTACAACGCGATCGCCGCCGCGGGGGTCGACCTCGGCGTCGCGTTCGCCCTGGTGCCGTCCGAGGGGATGACGGGGGCCGCGGTCGCCTGGGGTCTCGCGAACGTCGCCTACGTCGGCCTCTCGCTGCTCGAGCTCGCCCTCCTCACGGGAGTGCACCCGTTCCGGCCCCACTACGTCGTTCCGCTCCTCGTCACCTCGCTGCCGGTCGCGGCGGTGCTGGTCTTCGCCCCGGTCTCCTACCCGCTCTGGAGCCTGCCGGTGATCGGGATCGGCATCGCTGCCCTCCTCGTGCTGGTCGTGCTACTGACCCGGAGCGTGGACGAGGGTGACCGACTCCTGCTCGGGGCTGTCGAGGGTCTCGTCGGCCATCCCCTCCCACTCCTGCGCCGGATCGGTCGCATCGGCGTGCCGCGCCCCCGGACCTGAGCTCCCGGTGGGTTCGTCGCCGCGACGCGGTCGGTCCCGCACGTGATCGACGAGCAGCAGCACGACGCCGCCGGCGAGCAGGAAGAAGACGAACTCCGCGAGCGTGTTGGCGGCTCCGGTCGCTCCGGCCGCGTCGACGATGGCGGTCGCGACGAGGAGGACGAGCGCCCCGGCCACGAGATAGCGCGAGTCGAGCCGGACCCATTCGGAGTACACCATGTAGGCGAGGAGCACCCCGAGAAACACCGGCACGAACGGGAACGCCACGCTGCCCCCGACGCCGTCCAAGCCGTAAAGCGACCGGTCGGTCGTATAACGGGAACGGGGCCGCCGGACCGGCGGGCGCGCCTAAGGAAATGGTGAGGTTTATAGCGCCCGCTGCCTCATCCCGACCTAGGCCACGATCCGTGCGCCGGAGTCGATGAACGAAAGCAAGCGTAGCCGACGCATTGTCCCGGTCGCGTTCGGGGTGGCGATGCTCGCGATCATCGTCGCGGCGGGCCTTTCCCCGAACACGGGCGCCGTCCCCGCGCAGGGAAACTGCCAGTACGGACAATGCGTCGCCGGCACCGGTATCCAGTGGTGGGTCCTCGCCGCGATCGTCATCGTCGTGGTCGCCGCGCTCGGTGCGGCGCTGCTCCTGCTGCGCCGCCGCCGGAGTCCTCCCGCCTCGGGAATGTCCGCGGTGCCGCCCGCCGGTCCCGCGATGGGCGCCGTCGGTGGTCGTGCTCCTCCGCCCCCGCCCCCCGCGGCGGCCCCCGCGTACCTGGAGACGCCCGAGGACGTCGGGCGCACGCTGCCGAACGTCCCGACCTCTCCGCCGGCGCGCGCCGCGGGGGCCGGTGCGGCCGGAGCCGCGGGCGCTGCGGGCGCCGGAGCGGCGGCCGGCGAGGGCGAGCCCGACATCGACTCGTTGATGGCCGAGCTCGACAAGATCAGCGGCGAGATCCTGAAGCGGCCGAAAGGTCCGACCGACAAGAAGCCGCCGGCGACCTAGGTCGCGCGCCGCTCGGACCCCGCTCCTTAAGAGGCCCCGCCCGGTCGTACGGTCGATGCCGTCGACCGCCGGCGCGGAGGAAGATCAGCTGCTCGCCGACCTCCGACGCGCGATCGCGGACGCGCCGACCGGAGTGCGCGAGATCGAGGTCGGCATCGCGCTCTCGATCGCGCTCGGACGCCGACGGCCGTCCGTCGCCTGCGGGGGATGCAAGACCCCCCTCGACTTCGAGGGGATCCCGGCGAGGACCAACGCGCGCCTCGGCGCACCGTTCCGCCTCGTGCTGGACGCCCCCGCGGCGGCCTGAGCGCGTCCGCGCGTCGATCGCGGCGGTCCCGGGGCGATGACGTTCTCCCTGTTCGGTTCACTGGTCGACGCGATCACGACGGTCCTCACCGTCGTCGGCCTTCCCGGCCTGTTCGCCTTGATGGCGGTCGAGAGCTTCGGGATCCCGCCGATCCCGAGCGAGGTGATCATCCCGTTCGCCGGATTCCTCATCGCGGACGGGACGCTGGCGCTCGAGCCGACGATCGTGGTGGCGATCGTCGGAGGGCTCGTCGGGGCGTACGTCGCGTACGCCGTCGGACGTTGGTGGCGCTCGCGGCTGGTCGGATTTGGGATCGGGCAGCTCCGGATCTCCGAGCACGATCTAATCCGGATGGACGCCTACTTCGCTCAGCACGGCGAGATCACGGTCGCGATCGCGAGGGTCGTGCCGGGGATCCGCAGCTACGTGAGCTATCCGGCGGGCACGGCCCGGATGAGCCCGTGGCGGTTCGGCCTCTACACGCTCCTCGGCTCGGTGCCGTGGACGCTCGGCCTGCTGTACGCGGGGATCCTCCTCGGTGCGGACTGGAGGATTGTCACGCGCTACTTCTTCCCGATCGACGTCGCGCTGGTCGTCCTGATCGTCCTCGGGGTCGGATACCTCGTCCTCGTCGCCCACGGCGACCTCACGCCGGGATGGCCGCCGCGCTGGACCCGTCGACGTAGGGTCGTGACTCCCGACGCCCCGGGAACCGAAGGAGAGGCGCGCCCGCCGGCGCCGTGAGCCCTACCCGCTCAGGACGGGGCGTACTCGGGCCGAACGACGCGACCCGAGGCCGGGCCGACGTACTCGCCCGCCTCGACGATCCGTGCCCCGTCGTGATAGTGCTCTTCGGGAAAGATCGCCTCCCAACCTTCGAACGGTGTCCACCCGCACGCGCTGTGCAAGCGACGGCCCTCGACCGTTGTGCGACGGCGGAAGTCCACGACGAGGAGGTTCGCCCGATGACCCGGAGCGATCCGACCGATCGGCTGGCCGAACCAGCGCGCGGGTCGCTCGCACGCGGCGAGGAGTAAGGTGGGAAGGTCGAGCTCCCGCGCTCGCACGCGCGCGAGCATCAGCGGCAGCAGGGTCTCGACGCCCGGGACGCCGCTCGGGGCTCGGTCGAACGGGAGCGACTTCTCGGCCAGCGGGTGCGGGGCGTGGTCGCTCGCGAGGACCGGCACGTCGCCCCGCCGGAAGGCCTCCCAGAGCCGAGCGCGCTCGGCCTCGGACCGGAGGGGCGGGTTCACCTTCGTTCGCGCGTCCGGACCGGAGCGGTCCGAGAGCAGGAGATGGTGCGGGGTCGCTTCGAACGAGAATCCTCGAGCGCGGAGGCGGTCCGCCGCCTCCGCGGTGGTGACGTGCGCGACGTGGAGACGTAGGGCGTCTGGCGCACGGGAGAGCACTTCCACGGCCGCGAGCTCGGCCCGAGGCGGCCGACCGAGGTTCCAGTCGACGGGAGTCCGGGGACGTTCGGGACCCGCGAACTGACGGGGGTCCTCGGCATGCACCGCGACCGGCAGCCCGAAGCCCGCGAGTTCGCGGAGCAGCCCGGGGACCTCGGTCATCGGCGGCGGCGTCTCCATCCCGGTGGTTGGACTGAGGTACAGCTTGAATCCGCCCGCGACCCGGGCGAGTTCGGCGCGCGCTCGAGGAACGGTCGGGCTCGCGTAGAGCAGCACGTCGACGGCGGCCCGTCCCGGGACCCGCCCCGCCTTCGCGCGCGCCGCCTCTGCGTCGACGACCGGCGGCACCGTGTTCGGCATCTCGCCGACCAGGCCGACGCCTCCCACGGCGGCGGCGACCGTGCCGGTCGGTATCGTCTCCGCCTCCGCCGGACCTCCCGGCTCGCGCAGGTGGACGTGGAGGTCGGTCGCCGCGGGCAGGATCACCCGGTCCCCGACATCGTGCCGCGGGGCCCCGGTCCGTACCTTCCCGACCGAACGGATCCGCCCGTCCTCGTCAATCGCAATCTCGACCGGCTGCAGGCGTCCGCCGAGGTACGCGCGTCCGGCGAGGATCGTTCGCAGCGGGGACTGCGGCGCGTCGTCCGACACGGAGCGAAGGCGGCGGGGCGGCGGCACCATCCGAGGGTCGGACCACGGCCCGGATAAAGAAGCCGACCGTCCCCCGAGTAGGCTATTTCAGGTCGGGCGGCTCGCCTCCGCCGTGGAC
>JASHWZ010000025.1 GCA_030043865.1 Thermoplasmata archaeon
CGGTTCTCTCGCGCTGGAGACTGCCGAAAAGTTCGACGAAAGCTCCCCCTACCGTCCGCGAGGGCCATACTCGGCATCAAAGGCCGCCGGGGACCACCTCGTACGGGCGTGGCACGAGACCTACGGGCTCGCGGTCACGCTCTCGAATTGCTCGAACAATTTCGGCCCGTTCCAGCACCCAGAGAAACTCATCCCGCTCGCGATCATCCGTCTGATCCGGGGGGGCAGGATCCCCATCTACGGGGATGGCCGGAACGTTCGAGATTGGATTCACGTAGAGGACCACTGCACCGCGATCGACGCGGTTTGTGCACGGGGGAAGATCGGTTCGACCTACCTCGTCTCTGCCGGGTGGGAGCTGCCGAATCTCGAGGTCGTCCAACGTATACTTCGCAGCTTTGGTAGGAACTCTGACTCGATTGAGTTCGTGCCGGATCGACCGGGGCACGACCGTCGGTACGCGCTCGATGCCCGAAGGCTGCGCGAGGAGCTCGGTTGGCGACCCTCCCACACGTTCGACCAGGGGTTGGCCGAGACCATCGACTGGTATCGGAAGAACGAGAACTGGTGGCATTCGTTGGTAGACCCGACCGAGGCGCGCCCATGAGCCCCCGCAAAATCCGGCCGATCGCTCCCGAAGCGATTCGGATACAGGGCGCGCAACCGACCGTCCGAACGTTCCACTACGACCCGCGAGGGTTCCTGCTCGAAACGCTGCGGAGGGACGACGAGCAGATCGAGGGATCGAAGTTCGCGATGTCGTACACCTCGGTGACGACTCCCCATGAGTTCCGCGATAAGGACCGCTGGCACGCTCACCGAATCCAAAGCGACCGGTTCGTGGTCGTCTTGGGCGAGATGATGCTCGCGCTCTACGACGCCCGGCCGGCCTCACCCACGTCCGGCCGTCTGGAAGTCATCCGGATGCTGGGGGCCCCGTTCGACCGTCTGCAGCGCCATCAGAAGGAGGACGTTCCGTCCTCGATGGTCCCGATCCCGCCCGGGGTGTATCATTGCATCGGCAATCTGTCCGACCATCCCTTTGTGCTCACCAATTTCCCGACGGAACTCTACGACCCGAAGGATGAGGGACGGGTACCGTTCCGCGACATCCGGGTCGAGAGCCTCGGGGGACCGTTCGATTGGGACCGGGTCGCACGGGGTTGGTCACACGTATGAGCCGAGTCCTCGTGTTCGGGGCAAAGTCGCTGGTCGGCTCGCATTTCGTTCAAACGTCGGGCCACCGTATCCACGCCGCCGGGTTGCGAGACCCCCGGGGGTTCGGCGTCCGAGTCGAGGGGTTTGTCGAGGTCGACATGAACAGCCCGCGCGAGGCCGCGAGCGCGGTTTCTGGCGCGGACGTGGACGCCGTCGTCAATTTCGGTGCGGCGACGGACGTCGATCGCGTAGAGCGGGAACGGCCGAGTTCACCGGAGGAGGCGAAAGGGACCGCCTACAAGGTAAACGTACTGGCCCCCGCGGCGATGTCGAAAGCCGCCCTAGCACGGGGACTTCCTTTTGTGCTCCTTTCCACGGACTTCGTCTTTGACGGCGAGCAGGGGCCCTACGCGGAGTCCACGCCTCCTTCGAAGTGGTCCCCACTCGTCTCTTGGTACGGTTGGACCAAGGGACGGGGAGAGGAACTCGCGATCGCCGCCAACCCGTCGGCCTCCATCGTCCGGATCTCGTACCCGTATCGGACCGACTATCCTCGGAAGCTCGACTTCGGACGGAAGATCCTCGCTGCACGTCGCCAGCACGACCGCATCGCGTACTTCGACGACCAGTGGATCACGCCCACGTGGATCCCCGACGTCACGCGCGCCCTCGATGCGATCCTCGAGAACCACAAGTCAGGGGTGTTCCACGTCGCCTCGCCCGAACGCACTACCCCGTTCGAGTTCGCGCGCGAGCTGGTGACCCAGGTGGAAGGCACGGACCCCGGTCTCAGCCCGGGCTCGATGGAGGAGTTCCTCCGCCGCCCCGGAGCGACCCCCCGCCCGCGGCACGGCGGCCTTTCCTGTCGCCGAATCGAAGGGGAAGGCGTTCGTCTCACTCCATGGCGGGAGGGAGTGCGGCTGTTGGCGGAGGACTACGCGGCCGCATGAAGGGGTTGATCCTCGCGGGCGGGCACGGGACCCGACTGCGTCCGCTGACGTTCACGGGCAACAAGCACATGATCCCCATCGCGAACGAGCCGATGCTGTTCTACGGCCTCCGCCACCTTGCGGGCGGGGGCCTGAAGGAGGTCGGGATCGTCGTCGGCGACGAGCACGAGGGCATCGAGGAGGCGGTCGGTGACGGCCGGTCGTTCGGCCTGCGGATCGCGTACATCCACCAGGGCGCCCCCAAGGGGCTCGCCCACGCGGTCGCCTGTGCGCGGGAGTTCCTCGCGGACGATCCGTTCGTGATGTACCTCGGGGACAACCTGCTCGAGGAAGGGACGGCGCCCCTTGTGGCGCAGTACCGTTCGAGCCCCGTCGACGCGATCATCGGCGTGACGCCGGTGGAGCACCCGAGCAGCTACGGCGTGGTGGAAATGGAGGGGGACCGGATCGTCTCGATCGCCGAGAAGCCGGCGCAGCCGAAGAGCAACCTCGCCCTCATCGGCGTTTACCTGTTCTCCTCCGCAATCCACCCGATCATCGCGGGGCTAGCACCGTCGCGACGGGGCGAGCTCGAGATCACCGATGCGATCTGGAAGCTGCACCAGGCGGGGGGTCGGGTCGCCGTCCGCCG
>JASHWZ010000179.1 GCA_030043865.1 Thermoplasmata archaeon
AGCGGTTCGTCTCGAGGAACACCCCGTCCTTGACGCCGGCGAGCAGCTCGTCGAACGAACGGTCGCCCGGGAGGAGGTCGATGTTCGTCATCCGGATCAAGGGCGAGCGGTCCGGCCCGTCGGCGCGCGCGGTGCCGCCCGAGCGAGCGAGCCCGAGACGCGCCGCCGCCTCCCGCGAGGTGAGGACCCCGACGAGCGTGCCACCCGAGACGATCGGCACCCGCTGCGCGGACACCCCTTCGTCGTCCCAACCGAACGTCCCCATCCCGCCGGGTTCGGTCGCGTCGGCGACGACGTTCATCCCGGCGCTCCCATAGGCGAGCGTGCCGATCGCCTCGGGAGCGACCCAGCTCGTGCCCGCGTACGCGGCCTCGCTGCCGTAGATCCGGTCGAGCTCGACCGCGTGACCCACGCTCTCGTGGACCTGGAGCGCGAGCTGCGACGAACCGAGGACGAGGGTAGTCGGGCCGGTGGGACAGGCGGGCGCGTCGAGGAGCTGGAGCGCCTCCCGCCCGACCTCCTCCGCCCGCTCTCCGAGGCGCAGGCCACGGACGAACTCGAAACCGGCCTGGGAGAAGTCGCCCCCGAACGGCCCCGGCGCGCTCCGCGTCTGGACCATGGCGCCACGCACGGCGGTCGCCGACACGCCCGCCCCGACCTGGACGATCCGGGAGTGGAACGATGCACCGTCGGACGACCGGAACCACTTCGTCTCGTCCCACGCCTGGAAGGACGCCGACCCGCTCTTGACCGCGGGACCGGCGTGGAGCCGACGCTCCGCCGCGATCAGCTCGGCGACGACCGCGTCGCTCGAGACCTCGAACGGGTCCTCCCGGAGCGGGGTAGCGTACCGCCCGTCGCGCGGTCCGGCCTCCTCCGTGAGTCGGAGCGGGCTCTTTGCGCTGCGGCTCGCGGCCCGCGCGAGGCGCACGGCATCGCGCGCCGCCCGTCGCGCGCCGGCCGGCGTGAGCTCGGAGGTGCCGGCGAACCCCCACGCCCGGTCGGTCCGCACCCGGACCCCGAGGCCGGCCGAGAGGGAGGAGGTGAGCGACGACGCCTGCCCGTTCCGTACCGCGAGATGGAGGTACCGTTGCGGCGTGACGAGCCGGACGTCGGCGTAGCGCACGCCGGTCGTCCGCGCCGCGTCGAGCGCGACCCCGAGGAGAGCTTCCGACACGCTGAGCGCCGGGGACCGCCGACGCGCGACGGAGAGATAAGTTCCGCTCGCGCGCGGGGGGGCCGCCTAGAGCATGACGCGCAGGTTGAGCTTCTCGGTGAGCTCCTTGTACCGGTTCCGGATCGTGACCTCGGTCACGCCGGCGACCTCGGCGACCTCGCGCTGCGTCCGGCGCTCGCCGCACTGCACGCTCGCGATGTAGATCGCGGCCGCCGCGACGCCCGTCGGGCCGCGACCGCTCGTCAGCTCGCGCTCGGTCGCCTCCTTCAGGATCTCGTTCGCGCGCGTCTGGATCTCGCCCTTCAGCTTCAGCTCCGAGCAGAACCGCTGGATGTAGTCCTGCGGGCGGGTCGGCATCAGCTTCAGGTGGAGCTCCCGCGTCATGAAGCGGTACGTCCGCCCGATCTCCTTGCGTCCGATCCGCGACTTCGACGCGATCTCGTCCAGCGTGCGCGGGACGTTGCACTGGCGGCAGCTCCCGTAGAGCGACGCTGCGACGACCCCTTCGATCGAGCGGCCCCGGATCAGGTTGCGGTTGACCGCCTTCCGGTAGATCATCGCCGCCGTCTCGCGCACGTTCCGGGGGAGCGCCATGCCCGAGGCGATCCGGTCGAGCTCGGCGAGCGCGAACGCGAGGTTCCGCTCGGTCGCGTTGGAGACGCGGATCCGGCGCTGCCACTTGCGCAGCCGGTAGAGTTGCGCGCGGTTGCGCGTCGGGATCGACTTGCCGTACGGGTCGCGGTTCTTCCAGCCGATCTCCGTGGACAGTCCTTTGTCGTGGATCGTGAGGGTCGTCGGCGCGCCGGTCCGGGCGCGCTTCTCGCCTTGCTCGGCGTCGAACGCCCGCCAGTCGGGGCCCTGGTCGATCATCGACTCCTCGAGGACGAGTCCGCACTCGTCGCAGACGAGCTCGCCCCGCTCGTAGTCGCGGGTGAGGTGCGTCGACCCGCAGCTCGTGCAGCGGGTCGCCACCGCGACGTCCTCGGCGCGGGGCAACGACTTCTCCGGTTCGGGCGCGGCCTCCTTCTCCTCCATCCGATCGAACCCCTTCACTCGCGCACGAGCGTCGCGTCCACGAGGGCGAGCCCCTCGGCAGGCGTCGGCGGGCGGGCCACCCGCACCGTAAGGTACGGCTTCGCCACCGGACCGAAGACCCGGACGACGCGGCCGCGCAGGTTCCCCCGCGCGTCGGTGACGAGCGTCCCCTCAGGAACGACGTCCGGACCGAACGCTCGGACCGTAAGATGCCCCGCCGGGGTCACCGCTGTCACCGTGCCGACCTCGCGCGCTGACGGTCGGCCGCCGACTCGCGACAAGTGGTATAAACGACTTGCGATAGGTATTATAGGCTTACGGTCGAGACCGGGAGGCGCGCGCGCGGGCGCGGCTGGCGGCAGAGTTCGGGTCCGAGTCCGGAACCGTGGCCGCGGGTTGGTCGGGAGGTACGTACGGGTTGTACGGGAGGAATGCCGCCTTGGACGGTCGCTCCGAGGAGTCTTCCTCTCCGGTCGCCGCTTCCTCCTCGTCCTCACCGGGTTCTTCGGGTCCCTCGTCAGCGTC
>JASHWZ010000180.1 GCA_030043865.1 Thermoplasmata archaeon
ACGAACGAGAGCCCGAGGTCCACGACGCACAGCAGCACGCTCAGGACCCCGAGCGCCCCGGCGAGGCCCGCCGCCGAGCGCGTGACCGGGAAGTCCGCGAACTTCCGACCGAGGAGGAGGCAGCCGAATGCCCCCGCGAGGAACGCGATGACCGCGACCACCAGGTGGATCGCCCCGTGCCACGAGACCGGGGTCGCCGGGACGTCCGTGGGGAACGCCGCCAGAAGGAGCGCGCCAACGCCCCAGACGCCGAGAAGAAGGAACCCCGCCCGCGCCTGCGCCCATCGCGCACCGGTCGCCTCGAGGGTCCGCGCCAGAGCGACGAGGAAGAGGAGCGAGAGGAGTCCCCGGTTGACGAAGTTGATCGTCATGACGAATCCGTACGGCCCGACCGCGAGGTCGCTCTCGGCCTGTGAGATCGGGCTGTAGTGGGGCGGGAGCAGTTGCGCGACGGCGTCCAGGACGACGTACAGCGCGACGCCCAGCACGACCAGCCAGAACATCCGGCGCGCGTCTTCCGGGACGGCCGTGCGGCCGCTCGTCTCGGGTTCGCTCGCGCTCGCAGCCATGGGACTAAGGTCGCTCCTCCGAGGCACGGGAGCCGATAACGTCCCGCGGGCGAGCCCAGCGCGCAACGTTCGGGAGCAGCTCGGCCGCGCGGGCCGGGTCCGACCGAGGCCGATTCGTTCCCGGGATCACGAGATTGGAGCGCCGGAGCAGTCCCAGCAGAACCCCTCCTCGCCGAGGAGGAACGAACGGTGGAGGCATTGGCGGCAGACCGGCCGACCGCAGCCGATGCAGGGGGACCATCCGCGAAAGTCCCCCAGGCCCCGCGTGCACGCGGCGCACGTCATCGTCGCGGTCGAGCGCGTCGCTGGGATGGGACGCGTGGGCGGGATGGGCCGCGCGGTGCCGCGAAGGTGGGGCGGGACCGGGTTCATCGCCTCGAGGTAGAGCAAGCGGTCGATGGAGCTCTCGTCAGGCAAGAGGCTGCCTCCGGACCACGGGGTGGATAGGTCTCCCGAAGGGAATTCGTTCACCGCCACGGGCTCCGGGGGCGCCGAGTCGGACCTGGCACCGAACGGGGGAGAGAACGACGGCGGCGGTGCCTCCGGCGCCGAGTCCGGGAACCGCGCCCCGATCGCGGAGACGGGCCGAGCGATCGCGCCCGTCGCGAGCTCCTCGGGCGCTGGTGCCCGCACCGCCTCGTCCGTGACCGACGTCGGCGGCGCGGACCGAGACGCGGTCGACGCAGCGGCCGAGCCGGCGGGTCCGACCGGGCCGAGCGGGAGGTCGTCGAGCACGGCCAGGATCGATTCTTCGTCGTCGATCCATGAGCCACCGGACCGACCGCCGTCGACGCCGTTCGCCCCTCGCGGCGCGAGGTCCGGTGGGAACAACCGGTCGAGGTCGTCGGGGGAGAACGGACCGGCACGCGACCCGCGAGCGAGTGCATGGGGGAGGGGCGCGGGCGAGCCGACGGAGGGAGGGGTTCCGACCCCCGCCGTCCGAGTTCCGGGAGCGGGTAGGGCCGAGAACGCCCCCGCCCGGTCGAGCGGGATCGTCGGATGCTCGAACCAGAGGTCCCGGTCCCGGGAAGCGAACGGGTGCGGGCCCGCGCCGACGGGAGGGAAGTAGGTCGTGTCGCCGACCGGAGGGATCAGCTCCGCGCCAAGGTGGCCGGCCTCCGCTCGGCGCCACCGCTGCCAGATCTCGGCGCCGGACCAGGAGAACCGAGAGGTCGCCGCCCGACCGATCCCGCTGTGGGGAACGGGGTCTCGGGGGGCGGCCGGCGTCTCGCTCGGGGGCGAGAACGGCTCGGACGGCGGGTCGGGCTCCTCGGGCGCACGGGTCGCGAAGACCGGTGGAGGCCGCGGCGCGGGGTCGGCGGACGGGGCGCGCCGATGACGCCAGAGAAGGTATCCGAGCCACGCCGCGAGCTCGGCCTCCGCCCCGACGAGCAGCAGCAGGGCGAGGTCGCCCGTGGCACCCCCGACGCCTCGAACCAACCAGTAGAGACCGCCGGCGATGCCGCCGGCCCCGAGGGCGAGCGGCAGGTACCGGTACAGCGCGTGGACGAACCGTTCCCCGACCCGGTTCGCGCGAGCGCCGGGGGTCCGGCGGGCGCGGGCAACAGCCACGACCCACGGCTCGAGAGAGCGGGGCATTAACCTATCGAACGAGTGGAATTCGCACGACGGCCGGGGCTCGGCTACGGGAGCTCCGTCGAATCGTCGGCGGGTTCGAAGGCGTCGGGGGCTACTCCGAACCGCGCAGGCCCGCGAGGTCCGGCCGTCCGAGCTCCTCTCGCACGTAGGCGATCCGTTCGCGGACGGTCGCCTCCGTCCCGAAGTGCCGGGCGATCTCCTCGACCTTCTCGAGACGTCCCGGCGAGATCCCGTCGAGAACGTTGGTCACGATCTTCTCCGCGTACGCTCGCCATCGCTTCGTGAGGAGCCGCGTGTACCAGACGAGCTCGGGCGACGCGTACGTGACCCCTCCGGACTCGGTCGAGGCCTCCTCGCGGAGGTAGCGGAAGAACTCCTCGCCGGTCCTCCGGCCGGCGAAGACCGAGGCGTCCAGGATGTCGAGCGGCACCCCGCCGATCGGGAGGATGCGGAAGCGGGCGAGCTTCCCATCCTCCCAGTCGAAGGCGAGGTCCCGTTCCTCCCGGAGCTGGGCGAGGGTTCGGCGGTAGTCGGCCGTGGCGACCATCACGTCGACGTCGCGGGTCGCGGTCGCGGCGTTCTGCGCGATCGCCTGCCCGCCGATCACGACGTACCGGATCCCCTTCCGCCGGAAGATCGCGTCGGCCGCCGCGACCTCGGGCTCGGTCACGAGCCGTTCCCGAGCGGCGGGTTGTTCCGCTCGATCCATCGGAGCTCTTCTTTCGGCAACGGACTCCCGACCTTCGGCAGCGCCGGAGAGAACTCCTGGAACCGCACCTTCGTCGCCGCGCGTTCGAGCCCCTCGTTACGGACCCGGCGGTAGAGTTCGTGCGGGTCGATCTTTTCCCGGTTGCGGACCGCGACGACCCAGGCAGCGAGCGGGTCGAATCGGAGGAGGAGCGTCAGGAGCTCCGTGAACCCTGGCGCCCGCAGCGCGTCCTCGTCCCGGACCGGTAGCAGGCGGAAGTCGCTCGCGATCTTTCCCGAGAGTTCCTCGGGGACCGCGAGCCACGGCTGGAAGCGGACCGGGTACCCGTGCTCCGAGACCCACTCCGCCGTGAGAAGGTACGCCGGGACCCGATGGCGGCGCAGGCGCTCGACGTCCGCCGCCGTCCGGACCCGAGGGCGGTACTCCGCCCGGGGTCGTCCGCGGCTTCGAGGGGGCGAGAGCCGCATCTCTCGGGGCAGCGGGCGCTCACCGGGCTCCCGCACGAGGCTCCCCTCGAGCTTCACGTGGGTACGATGGTTTCTAAATATATATAATAGATTGTAAGGCAGGCGAGTCGAGGCACGCGCTACCGGGCGTGAGAAGAACTTTGGAGACCGGGGCGCTTCGCGGGGCGATGCCGCGCTCCCGAACCCATGGGCCGATCCGCTTCCACGTGGAGGAGACGTTCCGAGCGCCGATCGGCTACGCGTACCGCTGGTGCACGAGCTACTCTCCCCGGGATCCCTCGATCGAGAAGGACGACTATGTCCGCCGGGTCCTCACGCGCTCCCCGCGCCGGGTCGTCTTCCAGGACCTCGGGCGGGCCGAGCGGGGATGGTTCCTCAACCAGCAGACGGTCACGCTCCACCCGCCGGGGTACTGGCACGCGGAGTCCCGGGGCACGTACCGCGACTGGAGCATCGACTACCGTCTCCGATCGCTCCCGGACGGGAGTACGCGATTCACCTTCGACGGGCTCCGTCGCGCCACGCCGCTCGCCGAGGTCGTCCCGACCCGCCCCGAGGTCGAGACCAACCTCCGACAGATATGGGAACGCTTCGGTCGCGCGCTCGAACGGGACTACCGCCGTTCGCGGCGACGTCGCTGAGGGGTCGGCCCGCGCTCAGGACGCGCGGTCGACCCGGTCGGCCATTCCGAGGAAGCCCGAGGCGAGACGCATGTACTCGGGTCGCTGCTCCCAAAAGCTGGTGTGCGAGCTTTCCGGGAAGACGTGGAAGAACGACCCCGGGATGTTCCGGTGGAGCACCGCGCCGACGACCGGGGTCACTTCGTCGTACCGTCCGTGGATCAGGAGCGTCGGCACCGCGATGCGTCGCAGCCGCCCCGTGATCACGGTCGAGCGCATGGTTCCGATGATCGTGTACTCGTTCGGCCCGTTCATCGTCTCGTAGACCGGACGGCTGGTCCGCATCATGGTCGACACGAGCGGCCCCGGCCACGGCGAGAGCCGACAGAGGTGGCGCCGGTAGAACTCCATCACCGCGGCCTCGTATGCGGGATGGTGGTACTCGCCCCGGGCCTCGTACTTCCTCAGGACGGCGCGAACACGTGCGGGCATCGCGCGCACGAGCCGCCGCATCTCCCGGACCGTGAGCGGGATGTCGGAGAGACCCCCGGTGGAATTCAGGCTCAGCAGCGCGTCCGAATGGTCCGCCGCGTAGGCCAGCGCCAGCATGCCACCGTAGCTCGAGCCCATCAAATGGATCCGGTCCGAGCGGAGGGATCGGCGTACCTCGTCCAGCACGACCAAGTCGTGCTCCAGGGTGAACAGGTCGATCGTCGGCGGCAGGTCGGACCGGCCGCAGCCGAGCGCATCGTAGAACACGACCCGATACCCCGCTCGGACGAGGTCCGCGAGCGGCAGCAGGTAGTCGTGGGTGCCTCCCGGACCCCCGTGGACGCAGAGCAACGTCGCCGTCGGGCGTCGAGGGGCGAACGTCCGTACGTAGATGCGGTAGCCGTCCACTTCGACGAACCGCGACTCGGAACGGTCGGGCACGCGAGGGGGACCGCGGCGCGGTTCTTGAGCGTGCGCTGCCCGTGGTTCTCCGGGCCGTTCCCACCGTCCCGCGCCGTCGGTGGGACGGTCTCCTCCGAGCGGGTCCAGCACCTCCCCCGGGAGCGCTTAACAACCGTCCCGGCGATTCCGGGGCCGTGCCCGTTCCTCACCGTCGCCTCGCCGCCATCATGTTCACGGACATGGTCGGCTACTCCGCGCTCGCCCAGTCCAACGAGGCCACGGCGCTCGAGCTCCTCGACCGGCACAACGCGACCCTGCGCCCGATCTTTCGGAAGTACGCGGGCCGCGAGGTCAAGACCGTCGGGGACGCGTTCCTGGTCGAGTTCGAGAGCGCGCTCGATGCCGTGCGGTGCGCCTTCGAGATCCAGCAGTCGCTCCATGACGCGAACGCGGGGACCGAGGCCGCTCGCCGCATCGAGGTCCGGATCGGGATCCACGTCGGGGACGTCGTGCAGACCGGCGGGGACGTGCTCGGGGACGCGGTGAACATCGCGTCGCGGATCCAGCCGCTCGCCGCCCCGGGTGGGATCTGCCTCACCCAGCAGGTCGTCGATCAGGTGGCGAACAAGATCCCTCACCCCCTCGCCCGACTTCCACCCACCCCGTTGAAGAACATCCGAAGCCCAGTCACGGTCTACCGGGTGGTGCCGCCGTGGGAGTCCGCCCGTTCGTTGCCGATCTCGGTCGAGCCGGTCGGGGAGCGCCAACTCGCGGTCCTCCCGCTCGCCAACATCAGCCCCGACCCCACCGACGCGTACTTCGCCGACGGGCTCACCGAGGAGCTGATCTCGGTCCTCTCGCAGGTCCGCGGGTTGTGCGTGATCGCCCGGACGTCGGTCATGCCGTACAAGACCGCGCCGAAGTCCGTGGCCCAGGTCGGCGCCGAGCTGGGGGTCGATACGGTCCTCGAAGGGAGCGTGCGCAAGGCGGGGAACCGCCTGCGGATCGCCCTCCAGCTGGTCGACGTGTCGACCCAGCGCCACATCTGGGCGAGCAGCTACAACCGGGAGGTCGACGACGTCTTCGCCGTGCAGACCGACATCGCCGAGCGGACCGCGGACGCCCTTCGGCTCGAGCTCGACACCGTGCGCGGGGGCCGTCGGGCGCCGACGACCAACCTCGCCGCGTACGACCTCTACCTCCGGGGCCAGGCGGCGTTGAGCCTTCCGTGGGGCGACCCGACCTCCATCCCCATCGATGAGGCCGTGCGGTACTTCGAGCGGGCGACCCAGCTCGACCCGACGTTCGCGGAGGCGTTCGCCGCCTGGGGGAACGCCTACGTCCTCGCCGCGGGGGACACGATCCCGATGTCCCTCGCGATCCCGAAGGCGCGAGAGCTCGTCGATCGCGCGTTGAAGCTGGACCCGGCGTCGTCCGACGGCCACGCGGCGCTCGCCAACCTTACGTTCCAGTACGACCACGCGTGGCCGCTCGCCGAGGCCGAGTTCCGACGAGCGATCGAACTCAACCCCAGCAACCTGGCCGCCCACCGGTTCTTCGGGATGATGCTCTTCGCCCTCGGTCGGTTCGACGAGGCGAAGGCGCTGGTCCGGCGGGCGATTCAGCTCGACCCCGCCGGCCGGATGGGGGGGCTGCTCGCCTGGATCGAGTTCGAGTCGGGGAATTTCGGGGAGGCGCTCCGGTTCGGGGAACAGGTCCGGGAGCAGCACCCCACGGAGGCCGCTCCGCACCTCATCCTGGGTACGTACTACGTAGCGCTCGGACGCCTCGCCGAGGCGAAGCGCGAAGCCGACGTACCGTTCGAGGGGGCGAGCGACGACGACCGGTTCGACCACGCATTGCTCAACGCGATGGTCGGACGCCCCGAAGAAGCCCGCGAGGTCATCGCTCGGGTGAAGAGCGGCCACTTCGGAACGTACGTTTCGGCGTCCCATCTCGCGATGCTCTACTCCGCCCTCGGGGAGGCGTCGATGGCCCTCGACCTCCTCGAGAAGGACTACCGAGAAGGCGACCGGGTGCTCTGGCTCTGGAGTCGCGGCGCCTTCTTCGACCCGATCCGCAACGATCCCCGCTTCCTCGCGCTGCTCGAGAAGTACGGGCTGCCGGTCGACGAGATCCGACATCCGTTCCGACTTACCGGCGACTCCGCGGAACCGACGGGGCACGTGCGGCGACGCGCGCACGCCCGGGGGCGCTGAGGAGCCCCCGCCTCCTCCCGCACCGGGATTGGAAAGCTTATCCGACCGGTCCCGCCGTGGCGGACGACCGTCGATGAAGAACCCGTTGAAGGAACGGCTGCGCCGCGACCGGTCGCCCTCGTTCGGAACGTGGATCTCCTCCTCGTCCGTGGTCGCGCTGGACGCGTTGAAGGGGCTCGGGTTCGACTGGTTCATGATCGACACCGAGCACGCGAACGTCAATCCCGAGACCCTCGCGGCCATGGTCGCCGTGCTCGGGGAGACCGGACCGACGCCGCTCGTGCGGGTCGGCAACGTCGACCCGTATCTCGTCAAGCAGGCGCTCGACGCGGGCGCCCGGGGGGTCCTCTTGCCGCTCGTCAGCTCGGCGGACGAGGCGCGGCGGGTCGTCGCGTACGCGAAGTACCCGCCGCAAGGGGTCCGGGGCGCGGCGGCCGCCGCCGCGTCCCGGTACGGGACCGAGCTCGCGTCGTACCTGCGCTCGGCGAACGCGGAGACGTTGGTCGGGGTGCAGATCGAGACCCGCGAGGCGCTGACGAACCTCGAGGCGATCGCCGAGGTCGACGGGGTCGACTTGCTGTTCGTCGGACCCCAGGACCTCACGCTCAGCCTCGGCCTCGTGGACGACCGGAGCCATCCGACGGTCCGCGAAGCGATGCGCCGGGTCGTCGACGCATGCGACCGGCACGGGAAGGTCCCGGGCACCCTCGTCATCACTCCGGAGGAAAAGCGCGCGGCGGTCGAACTCGGCTTCCGGTTCGTGTCGCTCGCCGCGGACGTTCGATTCCTCCTGGACGGCGCGACCCGGTTCCTCAACGCCTGAAATCACGCCCGGAGGCACGGGGGCGGGTCCGGGCGGTGTACCGGATCGGACCGCCCCCGCACGGAGAAATGGGTTCGGCGTTCGGTCGCGGGCGCGTCGCGTACCGTGAAATGCGGGCGTTCTACCGTCAGAAAAATCGCGAGCGCCGGCCATCAAACTAAGAACCCCTCCCGCGCATCGTCACCGCATGCGCGCGCGGGAGAAGGCGGAAGCGACGGTCGTCGAGTGGACCCCGGTGCCGGACGCGGCGGGCCGTTTCTCCTCCGGGATCCCCGACCTCGACCGGCTGCTCGCGGGAGGGTACCGGCGCGGCAGCTTCGCGCTGGCGAGCCTGGACGAGTCCGTGCTCCGCGAGGACCTCGACTTGCTGCTCTTCCCGACGTACCTCAACATGCTCTACCAGTCCCGAGGGATCGTCGCGATCCTTCCGTCGAACGACTCGCCGCACGAGTTCCGGGAGCGCCTCACGCGGTTCGTGACGCGGCGGCGGTTCGACAGCCGGGTCCGCGTGATGGACTA
>JASHWZ010000026.1 GCA_030043865.1 Thermoplasmata archaeon
ACGAAGGTCCTCAGCCGGAACGGCCACCTGATCGTCCCGGTCTTCGCGGTCGGGCGCTCGCAGGAAGTGATGCTGGTCATCGAAGAGCGGATGCGCGAGGGAAAGATCCCGCGCGTGCCGGTCTACCTGGACGGCATGATCTTCGAGGCGACCGCGATCCACACGGCGTACCCCGAGTTCCTCAACAGCCAGCTCCGCACGCAGATCTTCCAGCAGGGGGACAACCCGTTCCTCTCGGACGTCTTCCGCCGGGTCGACTCCGCGCAGATGCGCTCGGGCATCGTCGACTCCAAAGAGCCGTGCATCGTCCTCGCGACGTCGGGGATGATGAGCGGCGGTCCTGTGATGGAGTACTTCCGCGGCTGGGCGCCCGAGGAGAGGAACGGTCTCTTGTTCGTCGGCTACCAGGCGGAGGGGACGTTCGGGAAGCGCCTGCAGCGGGGCCTCTCCGAGGCGTCGTTCGTCGACGGCGCCCGCCCCGCGTCGGTCCCGGTGCGGATGGAGATCGCGACGATCGAAGGGTTCTCGGGCCACTCCGACCGGGTCCAGCTGATGAACTACGTCGCGTCGCTCGACCCCCGGCCGCGCACGATCATCCTGAACCACGGCGAGGAGTCGAAGACGGTCGACCTCTCCTCGAGCCTTCACAAGCGGTTCAATCTCGAATCCCGCGCTCCGTACAACCTGGAGGCGGTCCGGGTGCTGTGACGGGGCCGCCCCGGACCGTCCAGAAACTGGACGAAACGATTTATAGCGGTAACGCCGACGGGGCTATGGAGTGACTCGACTTACGTACGTGAGTTGAGCGAATGACGCCGCCCGACCGCCGATTCCTCATCCTGGGCCTCGACGGCGGGACGTTCGACCTGCTCGACCCACTGATGGAAGCGGGCGACCTCCCGTTCCTCCAGTCGATGGTGAAGCGGGGGGTCCGGGCGCCGCTCACGTCGGTCTACCCCGCGAAGACGATCCCCGCCTGGTACTCGCTCGCGACCGGCCGCGACCCGGGCGAGCTCGGGATCTACGGCTTCACGGAACCGACCGCCCGGCCGGGCGAGTCGAAGCTCGTCTCCACGTTCCGCCCGGCGGAGGCGATGTGGGACCGCCTCTCCCGGCAGGGCGTGAAGGTCGGGGTCGTGAACTTCCCGCTGCTCGCCGGGTACCCCCTCCACGGGTTCGTCGTCCCCGGGATGTTCTCCCAGCAGGTCACCACGTATCCGCGGGAGGTCCGGGACGAGCTCGAGGGGACGATCGGTGGCCCGTACCCCACCGAGCTCCCGGCGTACCGGGACGGCGACCGGGCCGAGTGGCTCGGGCTCGCGACCCGCAACGTCGTCCAGCGGGGCCAGACGGCGGCCGCGCTCGCCGCCCACCATCGCCCCGACTTCCTGTTCGTGCTGTTCCGCGAGACCGACCGCGTGGAGCACCAGTTCTGGCCGGAGATGAGCCGACCGGTCGGGGAGGTCCCGGACGACCTGCGCCAGTTCTGGCGCGCGGTCGACACCGCGTGCCGGCAGGTCGACTTCGCGTTCCGCGGGGTCGGCGGCCCGGCGGTGACGCTGGTCGTCAGCGACCACGGCCACGGCGAGATCCGCTCCGACTTCCTCACGAATCGATGGCTCGCGAACGAGGGGTACCTCGCTTTCCGGGACGGCGGGGACGTGTCGGGCCGGAACCTGATCGCACGGATGATCCTCTGGTCGCAGCGGCTCGGCCTCGGCCGGCTCCTCGCGAAGCCGGTCGCGAACATCTTGAAGAGCGGACGCGCGGAGCGCCTTTCGAACCTCCTGAGCGGCGCCGCGTCGTTCGAGCAGATGGCCGAGCGGATCGATTGGCGGAAGACGGTCGCCTACTCGTACCCGGTGCCCGAGGGGATCTACCTGAACCTGCGGAACCCGGACCTCACGCCCGAGCGCCGCGACGGCGTCCTGACGGAGATCCGGCACCGCCTCGAAGCTTACCCCGAGGCCCGCATCGAGGTGCTCGAGCCGAAAGAGATCTACCACGGCCACAACTTCGGCCGCGCGCCCTCGCTCCTGATCCGCGTCGACGAGATGCGGACGGAGCCGCGGATGGACTTCAGCTACCCCGAGCCGCTGATCCGGGAGCGCCCCGAGTTCTTCTACGGGTGCGGCACCCACCGGATGAACGGTATCCTGATCGGGGCGGGCGACGGCGTCCGGCCCGGACCGGGCGACGGGCCGCTCAGCCTCCTCGACGTCGCCCCCACCGTCCTCGAAGGGATGGGGGTCGCCGCGCCGCCGGGGCTGTCGGGCCGCTCGTTCGGGCGCCGGCTGGGCCTCGCCGCGTGAATCGGCGCTTTCACCCCAACGTTTTTCGCTCGCACCCCCTAGTCGCGCGGGCATGACGTCTCGGACCGTCGACGTCATCGCGGCCGGTCCGGCCTCCCCGGACCCGTACGACCTCGCCGCGCCGGCCTGGGCGCTCGCGGCCGCGCTCGCCGCCCGCGGCGACTCGGTCGCGGTCGTGCACCCCGCCGGTCCGAACGGCGCGCCGCCGCCCGCGGGGACGACTGACGTGCCGGTCGAGGTGCCGGTGCGTCGTCCCGGCGCCGCTGTCGAGGGCGCGGACTTCGCGGCCGCCGCGGGGCGGCGGGTCCGCCGGACCTCCGACCTCGTCCTGCGCGACCCGACGGGATTCGGCCGGCTCGGCCTGCACCGGTCGGGGAACAGCGGACCCGTGATCGGCGCGTTCGTCCGGGCGATGGAGCTCGCGGCGTACGACCGAGAGCGGAGCACGCGGGCCCGGACCGGCCTTCGGGACCGGATCGATGCGTGGCGGGACCGGCGCGCCGTGCGCCGCCTCGAAGCGGCCGCGCTCCAGGAGGCGGACCGCCTCTTCTACGACGTCCCGGGGCTCCCGGGCGAACTGCAGCGGGAGTACGCCATCCCCGAACGTCGATTTCGCGCGGCGCTGCCTCCGGTCGCGCCGTTCGCGGAAGCGCCCACGCGGGAGGCCGCGCGCGCCGGATTCCGGATCCCGGCGGACGTGCCGGTCGTCGCGACGCTCGCGCCGGTCGAGGCGCCGGAGCCGGCGGGCGTCGACCGGGCCCGGGAGGCGTTCCGGCGGGTCCGCTCGTTCTTTCCCGGGGCCCGTCTCGTCGTGGCCGGTGCGGCGGCGCCGGTCGAGCCGGGGGTCGTGGCCGCGGAGTCGCGCGACGGCGGAACGTTCGCCCGGGCGATCGTCGCCGCCGACGTCGTCCTCCTCGCCCGAAGGCTCCCGGGCTTTGACCCCGGGGCGGTTCTCGCGCTCCGTGCGGGCCGATGTGTGATCGCCGGGCCCGAGGTCCGACTCCCCGTCGATCCCGGGGAAGCGATCCGGTCGGTCCCGGCCGACGATGCGGGCGAGCTCGCGTCGGCGCTAGCGGAGCTGCTCGCCGACCCGGCGGCCCGGCGCGCGCTCGCGAGCGCCGGCGAGCGGTATGCCGCCGCCTTCGACCCCGCCCGGGTCGCGGACGAGGTCTCGAACGCGACGATGCCCGGCGCCGGCTAGGGACCGCGGGCGGAGCCGGCGACGGGTTCGTCGAGCCGCCACTCGCGGAACCCGCGGCCGCCGGACGCCCGTCGGACCTCCCGGACGACCCCGTCCCATGAGGCCGAGGTCGGCAGTTCGCCGGCTTCGAGCGCGTCCAGCAACCGGTGGAACCGGGCGCGGAGGGGGCCGAACGGGTCGTCCGACTCTCCTCGGCGCCACGGGCGGGCCGCGCGGACGACCGTCACTCCGGTCCCCCGTCGGGCCCACCAGACGCCGATCGGAGCGGCCCGGGTCTTGTCGGTGCGGTCGGCGAGGTGCCAGGCGGCCCGCTCGGTCGCGAGGACGACCGCGACCCAGTCGCCCCACGCCCTCCGCCGTAGCGCCTGGGCAAGCACTTCCCTCGTCCCCGCCACTTTCGCCTCGACCAGACCGACGTCGCGCCCCTTCCGCGCGACCAGGTCGAAGTAGTCCCGCCCGTCTGGATTCACCCAGACCCGGTACCCCTGAGATTCAAGGTGGATGCGGGCGGCGGCCACGATCTCGCTCTCGCGGGGCCGGACCCGAGAGGTCACCGTCGTCACGTGCCCGCCCGCAAGAACCACCGGTCGAGCCGCGACCGCGGGAACCGGACGAAGATCGGGCGGCCGTGGGGGCAGGAGTACGACGTGTCGGGGAGGTCGTAGAGGGCGCGCAGCACGCGACGGAACTCCTCGGGTTCGACCGGGTCCCCCGCCCGGATGGCGGCGTGGCAGGCGATCGACGCGGCCGTCCGCTCCCGGAGTCCGCCCGCCGCGACCGGTCGACCGCCGGAGGCGAGCTCGTCGAGCAGCTCGATCAGCGCCTCGGGTCGGGAACGCCGGCCCCGGTACGCCGGGACCGTGCGGACACGAAACGTGGACGGCCCGAACGGCTCGCCCTCGAATCCGGAGGCGCGGACCTCGTCCTCGTGCCCGCGGAGCGTCTCCGCCTGCGCGCTCGTCAGCGCGAGCGCGGCGGGGGTGACGAGCGCTTGCCGCGCGAGGCGGCCGTCCCGCAGCAGCGTCTCGTACACGACGCGCTCGCTCGCGGCGTGCTGGTCGATCAGCACGAGCCCGTCGTCCGACTCCGCGACCCAGTAGATCGCCTGGAGACATCCGAGGAGGACGAGCGAGGGGTGCGCGGCGCCGGGGGTGCTCGGCACGGTGGGCGGCGCCGCCCCTCCGTCGTCGAGCCGGGACTGCACGGAGAGCGACGGGCGCGCCGCCCGGAGACGTTCGTCGGAGTCGTACGACGGTCCAACATCCCGGACCGGGGCGGAGGCGGGCTCCTGTTCGGGCGCGAGGTCCGCGAGCTGCGGGGCGGCGAGCAGCGCCCGCCGCACCTCGAGTCGGACCGCGTCCAGGAGCTCGCGCTCCTTCGCGAACCGCACCTCCCGTTTCGCGGGATGGACGTTCACGTCGACCCGCGACGGGTCCAGCTCCAGGTGGAGGACGCCGACCGGGAAGCGTCCGCGCGGTAGGTGGTCGGCGTACGCGGCGCGCACGGCCTGGGCGAGCGCCCGCGACGCGATCGAGCGCCCGTTGACGACGAGGTACAACCCGGCGCTCGTCGGGGCCCCGGTCGCCGGCCGGCCGAGCACGCCGCTCACCGTCCCCCCGGGGACCACGCCGCCCACGACGAACCCCTCGCGGAGGAGCCGGGGACCGAGCACGCGCGCCGCCGCGTCCTCGATCCGGACCGCGGCCGGCAGCGCGGCGACCTCCCGGCCCTCGGCCTCCACGCGGTAGGAGACCGACGGGTGGGCGACGTAGAGGCGCTCCACCGTGCGCACGACCTCGAGCTGTTCTGCCGCGGGGCTCTTGAGGAACTTCCGGCGCGCGGGCGTGCGGAAGAACAACTCCCCGACCTCGACGGTCGTCCCGACCGCGCGCGGAGCGCGGAAGCGGTCGCCGATGTGGCCCCCGACCACGGAGATCCCCTCGGCGACCTCCCGCTCTGTCGGGCGCGAGAGGAGCTGGAACCGGGAGACGGACGCGATCGCGGCGAGCGCCTCTCCGCGGAAGCCGAGCGACCCGATCGCGTCGATCGGCCCGTCGGGCGCAAGCTTGCTGGTCGCGTGCCGTGCGACCGCGAGCTCGAGCTCCTCCGGCGGGATCCCGATGCCGTTGTCCGCGACCTCCAGGGCGGTCGAGCCGCCCCCCTCCAGCCGGACCGTCACGACGGTCGCGCCCGCGTCGATCGCGTTCTCGACCAGCTCCTTGACCACGGACGCGGGTCGCTCGACGACCTCGCCGGCCGCGATCCGCTCGACCGTGCGCGCACTGAGCGGCCGGATCGGGCGACGTTCGAGCGCGGTCGGCGTCACGCGTCGCTCCGGTCCGGGAGGTCGGCCGGCTTCGGTGCCCGCGCGCGGGCCCGGAGGTCGGAGAGCTTCTGATGCGCGTCGATCGGGCTCAGGCGGTCGAGGTCGAGGTTCGCGAGCTCCTCGCGGAACGGGTCCGCCGGCGCGACCGCCTCGGTCAGGAGCACCGCCTGGGTGTACCGCGTGCTTCGACCGGTCGGCCGGCGCGATGGCGCGGGCCGCGCCCCGTCGGCTTCGAGGCGCTTCAGGAGCCGCTCCGCCTCCACGAGGACGCCTTCGGGGAGCCCGGCGAGCCGCGCGACGTGGATGCCGTAGCTCCGGTCGGTGCTCCCCGGCACCAGCCGGTGGAGGAAGACGATCCCCTCGGCTCCCTCGCGGACCGCGAGGTGGGCGTTGCGCGCCGCGGGCAGGCTCTCCACCAGCTCGGTGAGCTGGTGGTAGTGCGTGGCGAGGATGCTTCGGGCGCGCGTGACGTCGTGGAGGTGCCGCAGGGTCGCCCACGCGAGCGCAAGCCCGTCGAACGTGCTCGTGCCCCGGCCGACCTCGTCGAGCAGGACGAGCGAGCGTTCGTCCGCCGCCCGGAGGATCTCGGCGACCTCGGTCATTTCGACCATGAAGCTCGACTTGCCGCGCCCGATCTCGTCGGTGAACCCCATTCGGGTGAACAGCTGGGTCACGAGCCCGACGCGCGCGTACTTCGCGGGGACGAACGAGCCCGCCTGGGCGAGCACGACGAGCAAGCCGACCCCGCGCATGTAGGTCGACTTGCCGGACATGTTCGGCCCGGTGAGCACGAGCAGCCGATGGCCGACCGCGTCGAGCTCGACGTCGTTCGGGACGAACCGCTCGGCGAGCCCTCTCTCCAGCACGGGGTGACGACCGTCCCGGATCAGCAGCAGCGAAGAGTCGTCGACGACCGGGCGGACGTAGCCGCGCGTCAGGGCGAGGTGGGCGAAGGTGGCGAGCGCATCGAGCTCTCCCACGGCCCGCGCGACGCGGAAGACCCCCGCCACGTGGCGGTCGACCTCGACGAGGAACTCCGCCCATCGGGCGCCCTCGGCTGCCCGGGCGGCCTCCCGGGCCTCGCGCAGGCGACGCTCGATCGCATCGAGAGCTTCGGAGGTGAACCGCTCGGCCTGCGCGACGGTCTGCCGCCGGCGGAAGTGCGACGGCACCCGAGCGAGGTGCGGCTTCGTGACCTCGAAGTAGTAGCCGAACACTTGGTTGTAGCCGACCTTCAGGGTCTTGATCCCGCTCGCCTGCTGCTCGGCTCGCTCGAGCTCCGAGAGCTCGGCGAGCGCGGCCCGTTCGGCCTCCCGGGCCCGGTCCACCTCGGGCGCGTGGCCCGGTCGGAACAGCCCTCCGTCCTCCTCGGTGGGCGGCAGCGACTCGCTCAGAGCCTCGGCCAGTCGCTGAAGGAGTGCCGAGGGCGGTTCCAGGTCCGCCGTCAGCCGGGCGAGCGTCGGGTCGGTCGCACTCGACGCCACCCACTCCTGGGCGGCGGCCACCGAGCGCAACCCGTCCCGCAGGCTGCCGAGCTCTGGGGGTCGGACGCGCCGGCTGGCGACTCGGGAGGCGATGCGGGCGAGGTCCGGCACCCGGCCGAGCCGGCTTCGCAGCTCGTCCAACGCCGCCCCGCGATGCTCAAGCGTCGCGACCGCGTCCTGGCGCGCGGCGATCGCGCGGACGTCCGCGAGCGGGTTCGTGAGCCAGAAGGCCAGCGTCCGACGGCCCGGCGCCGTGACCGTTTCGTCCCAGCTGTCGAACAGCGTGGCGCCCCGGGGGTCGTCCGGATTCATCGCGCGCCGGATCTCGAGGTGGCGCAGCGTCTTCGCGTCCAGCACGAGCCGCCGGCCCTCCGCGCCGCGCTCGACGCGCAGGAGGTGCGGCAGCAGTCGGGGTTGCGCGACCTTGAGGTACGCCACGAGGCGACGATCGGCGTCGTCGACGACCGGGTCGACCTCCCCCGTGGTACCCCCCACCGCGGGGATCTCCCCCGGCGCCACCGGGGACGGGGCGGCCTCGACGCGCGCGGAGGGGAACTCGCGGCGGGCGCTCGAGAGCAGGCC
>JASHWZ010000181.1 GCA_030043865.1 Thermoplasmata archaeon
GGCCGGGCTCCATGCGGTGGTCGGTGAGAAGGAGGCCGCCCTGCGCATCCTCGAGGAGGACAGCCGAGACGGTAGTCGGTCGTTGGCCGTCGACTACCACTGGGAGTACTTCGACTCGATCCGCGACGACCCGCGATTCGTCTCCTTGCTCCGGGGGCTGAACCTTCCCACCGAAATCACCTGGTGGCGGCCCCAAGTCTCCGCGGGGACCTAGCTTCCCGTTGTGCTCAGTCGGCCGGGTCAGACGCCGGCTCGGCTTTGACCCCACCGATCGCGGATACCCCCGCGGCGTCGATAGTGCTACTTCGGAGCCCAGGCTCGCGGCGGCTCGTTGAGCGAGAAGAGGTTCCCGTCGGGATCCTGGAAGGTCGCCGAAGTCCCCCACGGGTAGGCCTTGGGGGGCTGTGGAAACTCCACGCCGCGTCCGTGCAGCTCTTCGTAGACTTTTCGACAATCGGCGACCCGCAGCACGAGCGGCGGAGCGCGGGCCGGGGCCCAGTGCTTCGACCACTCCTTTTGTTCGGGGTCTGTCGCCGAACCGACCTCCCAGAGAGCGAGCTCGAGCTCCTGACCCTTCGGTCCGACCGTGACCCACCGATAACCCCCCGGGAGTTGTACGTCGGTCTTCTTTTCGAAGCCCACTTTCTCGGTGTAGAACCCGAGCGATTTCGCCTGGTCCGTTACCACCAACGTCACCTGGTAGATCTTGCCCTCCATCGTCCACGTCCCTCCGTGCTCGGGCCCCGGAGCCTCTCCCGGCCAATCCGTTCGAGTTTACAAGGGCGGCGGACGCCCTCCGGCGATCGATCGGGACGGACCAAGTTTCTTGAGCCCGAGGGACGCATGAGGTCGCGGGGCGAGGCACATCGAGGGAACCGCCGGCGATAGCATCGGGCCCCGCGAGGGCGAGCCGCCGATGTCCCTACCCGTCGCCAAGGTCTCGACGGGCAACCGCGGGTTGGACGCCATGCTGGAGGGCGGCCTGCTCCCGAGCCGCCCGTACCTCATCGTGGGCCCCGCGGGGAGCGGGAAGACCACGCTCGCATTGGAGTTCCTCTGCGAGGGGATCCGTCACGGCGAGCGCTGCCTGCTCGTGACCCTCGAAGAACCCCCCAACGAGTGTCGCTACAATCACCGGGGCTTCGGGCCGGAAGTCGGCCGGATCGATGTCTTCGATGCGATCCCGGACGTGATGCACTACGAGCACGTGCCGTTCACCGATATCTCGCGCGCCCGGTCGTCGATGTCGTTCGGGCGCGTACCGTGGGTGATCCGGCGGACCCCCGAACTGACCAGCGTCGAGATCACCATCAACGCGCTCGAGCAGATGCTCCGCAGCGAGGTGGCACGGTGCGGGTACTCCCGGATCGTGATCGACTCGCTGACCGCGCTTCAGTACTTCTGTATGAAGGGAATGGACGAGGTCGCCGGAGCGCAGACCTTCCTCCGTTTCCTCTCGGACCTCTACGTCACCTCAATCCTGACGGTCGAGTCCCCCGTGGAGGAAGCGGACTCCACCGAGCGGATCCTCGCTCGGGGCGAGGTCCGGCTCTTTCGCTGGGAGGCGAACCGGACCACGGTGCGGGCGGTCGGCATCGAGAAGCTCCGGGGCAGCGCTCACGACGAGCGGCTGCACCCGTATCGGATCGGCCCGACGGGCTTGGACATCGACGTGACCGCGACCGTCTCGCGGCGGGGGATCGGGCGGACGCGCCGGGCGCGGGGTCCTTCGCCACCCCCGATACCGGCGGCACCCTCCGCGACGGAGGTGGTGCCTCCCACCGCGAAGCCTTGAGTGGGAACCGCGGCCCGGCGCCGGTCGGCGTGCGGGTTGGCCCTCCTTTGTCGTGCGAAACTCTTCTATCTCGACTCGCTCCCCGCCAGCGGAACGATGGAACTCGCGCGCGAACGCCGCCCGAGCAGCGGGAGGATCCGGGTGCGGCGGGCTCAGGCATCCGACCTGGAGCTGCTCGTCCGGCATCGGGAGTCGATGTGGTTGGACATGCACGGCTATTCGGCGCGTCAGATTCGCGCGGCCGCGGCGCGCTCCCGAGCGTGGATCCGGCGAGAGTTTCGCTCGGGCCGTTACATCGCCTTCGTCGCTGAGGGGCCCGGGGGACGGGTCGCCGGAAGCGGCGCGATCTGGCTCCGCTCCTCGCAGCCCTACCCCGGCCCCCGACCCCGACCGGACGCGCCCTACGTCATGTCCATGTACACGGAGCGCGCGTCGCGTCGGTCCGGCGTCGCGACGCGACTCGTCCGAGAGATGATCCGATGGGCCCGGCGGAAGGGCTATCGCCGGATCACGCTCCACGCCTCCGCTCAAGGGGCGCCGGTCTACCGCCGCATCGGGTTCGAGGACTCGAACGAGATGCGGTTCAACCTGGTCCGACTCGGAAAGGACCGACCGGCCTCGAGAGCCCCGGGCAGACCGATACGCTCTGGCCGGGGGCGAGCGTAAGGCCCGGTCGGGGCGGACGACCGCAGGGCCTCGAAACGATCCGAAGCGTGCGCGGACGGTTACCGCCGCTCGCTACGGCGCGCTCGAGCGAGGCGGTGGCCGTCGTCGCGACGCCACGGCCGCGATCACGCCGACCACCGCTGCGATCCCCGCGACCGCGAGGATCAGCTCGATGTCGGTGTCCGAGAGCTCGGCCGGGGCATGGCTCGCTGCGACCGACACGACCAGCACCGCGGAGGTGGCAGAACCTCCGTTGGAGTCGGTGACGGTCACGGTCACCGAGTACGCACCGGCCGAGGTCGGGATGCAGGAGACCGTCGAGAGGTTCTCGGTCGAGCACCCCGAC
>JASHWZ010000182.1 GCA_030043865.1 Thermoplasmata archaeon
GTCGCGCTCGTTTGGATGCCGGCGGAGATCGCGAGCAGGAGCACGACGAGGCCGACCGCGAGCCCGATGCCGAGCGACGTGAGGGCCGAGCGGCCCGGGCGTCGGCGGATCGCGTCGAGCGCGTAGTACACGGTCGCTCCCGCGGACCCTCAGGGGCCGGAGGTCCGGCGCAGCTCCCCGAAGGAGACCCGGTGGGACGCCTCGACGTCGTACTTGTGGATCGACTCCTCGCTCTGGGTGCTCGCGCGCGCGACGACGGCGTCGGGCAGTTGGGGGAACGTCCCCGGCAGGGAAGCGAGGAGGTCGCGCAGCACATCCTCGACAAACTTCGGGTGGCGGTGCGCGTCGAGCACCACGCGGCCCTCATCGCCCCGCTTGAGGATCGCGTACGTCGGGCTCGATTGGGCCGCCTCGATGGCCGCGATCAGCTCGTCGACCTCGACCTCCTCGTCGTCCGCCAGCTCAAAGAGCAGTCGCGTCCGGTTGCGCTGGTTGTGCGAGATCATCGGCAACGAGGCGAGCGACGGGTCCGCGAGTGCGGGGTACTCCGCGACCAGCGCCTCCCGGCAGGTCTCCATCGCGCACGGGCAGGCGGTCATCCCGACCGCCTCCGCTCCGATCGCCCGCTGGAGCTCGACGCCGCCGTCCGTCGTGCGGTGGGCCCGTGCCTCCGCGAGCAGGAGGTAGTCCTCGAAGCTCCGCTTCGCCTCCGAGATCCCCTTCCGGAGGAAGTACTCGGCCGACGCCGACACCGTGGCCTCGCTCGCGTAGGCGTGCCGGGCGAGAAGCTCCCGCGCGATCGTCGAGCAGGCGATCTCGAGGCTCGAGACCGGGCGCTCGACGGTCTGGTCGACGATCTCCGCGAGGACCTCCGCGTTCCGCGAAAGGTCGGAGCCTTTGCGACCGGACGGTAGGTCGACCGCGACGTCGAACGTCGCGGCCAGCGTGCGGACCCCGTCCTTGCGTTGGACCGAGAGGGGTTTGTGGATGCCCGAGACGCCGACCGAGCGCAAGGTCAGCCGACCTCGCGCGGGCGCCATCGCATGGACGTCCTTCATCGGCCGTGCCACCGGGGGGCTCCTTAAACGGTTGCTTCCCGAGGGCACCCTCGGGTTACCCCGGTTGTCGGCGAGCTTATACGGCCGCGGCCCGTCGTTCCGACGATGTCCGAGCCCGCGCCGACCCCGGCTCCGCCCGCCGCTGCGCCGACGGCGACTCCCCCGTCCCCGGCGGGCCCGTACGCCGAGCGGGAGCGACTGATCACGGAGAACCTGAAGCAGATTTACGACCCCGAGATCCCGATGAACATCGTCGACCTCGGGCTGATCTACGGCTTCGATTGGACGGGCGACGACGTGACGCTGAAGATGACGCTGACCGCCCCGGGATGCCCGGTCGCGGGGATCCTTGCGGAGGAGGTCAAGACGGCGATCGAAAAGGTCCCGAACGTCCACTCCGCCAAAGTCGACATGATCTGGGACCCGCCGTGGAGCCCGGAACGGATGAGCGAGTTCGCGAAGCGCCAATTCGGTTACGCGTGAGCCCGGACGGAGCGGGGTCCGTCCCGCCGGCCCTCACGGTGCGCGAGCTGCGCTGGTCGGACTTTGATGCGATTCGGGAGACCTACCTCCGGCTCTACGACGAGCGAGAGTCGAACCCCGAGATCGGCATCCATCTGTTCGCGGTCCGCCCCACCTACGCGGACGAGGTCGCCTGGTTCGCGAACCTCTATCGGTCGGTCCTGTCGGGCGAGGCCGTCGTCTCCGTCGGGGTACGGGACGGAGTGGTGGTCGGCCACTGCACCGTCCGACGCCTCGAACCGGGACCCGACTCGGAGACGGCCCACAACGGCGTGCTCGGGATCGTCGTGGATGCTCCCCATCGGGGCACCGGCGTCGGCCGCGCGATCCTCGCGGACGCGTTGCGCCAATGCGAGGGACGGTTCGAGGTCGTCCGGCTCTCGGTGTTCGCCACGAACCGACGGGCGCGCCAGCTCTACGAGGAGTTCGGGTTCGTCTACGTCGGCACGATGCCGCGCATGGTCCACCGCGGCGACCGCTACATCGACGAAGAGCTGATGGTCAAGACGATCGGGCCCCCGAACCGTTAAGCGGCGCCCGCTCTCGGCCCGGCGATGCCGAAGGACGACGCCTGGCGGCGCGAGCTCGAGGAGGAGCGTCACATGAAGGACGAGTTCATGGCCCGCCACCCCGAGTCGCCGTTCGTCGCGGGACGGGTGCCGTTCCACGAACTTCGGTACTTCGCCCCCGACCCCCAGTACCGCGTGCGCGCGGTCCTCGAGCGGGTCGCGGTCCCCGAGGAGGCGTACCTCCGGACGAATCGCGACGGGCAGGCCGTGATGCGCTACCTCGGCCGGCTCTCCTTCGCCCTCGAGGGGCGAACGGTCTCCCTCGGCGTCTACCACGCGGGCGAAGGGGTCGGGACGTCGGTGTTCGTCCCGTTCCGCGACCGAACGAGCGGCGACGAGTCGTACGGACCGGGGCGGTACCTGACGCTCGAGCTGAACGAATCCGACGAATACGACGTCGACTTCAATCGGGCGTTCAACCCGTACTGCGCGTACACGGACGAGTACGAGTGCGGCTTCCCCCCGGCGGAGAACGACCTCCCGGTCGAGATCCGCGCCGGCGAGAAAGCCTGGGCGGCGGACCGCAATCCTCGTACCCCGTCGAGCGCGGTGTTAGAGCGCCTCCGCACGGTGACCGGGCGGGCGGCCTCGCCGCGGGCGAGCGCCCGAAGGGTGCCGAAGCGGCGTCGACGGTCGACACCAGCCCGACCCGCGGTCGCACGTCGACGACCCGCCCGTCGTGCCCGGACTACAACGAAGGGAACGAGGCGAGGATCCCGATGATCACGAACTGCACTCCGACCGCGGCGAGCAGGAGACCGAGCACCCGCGTCATCGCCATGACCCCGACCCGGCCCAGGTAGCGGAAGATCGGCTGTCCGTAGCGCAGGATGAAGTACGTTGCGACGGTGGTGACCGCGATCGCGACGAAGGTCGCGGCGATCGAGATCGGCGCGTTCCCCGAGTTTCCCTCGTAGATCATCACGGTCGAGATCGCCCCCGGTCCGGCGAGGAGCGGGATGCCGAGCGGCACGACCGACAGCTCGTCGCGGCGCGCGATCGCCTCATCGCGGTCCTGCGGGGTCAGCTTGACGCGCGCGATCTCGCCGCGGAGCATGTCGTACGCGACCGTGAACAGGAGGATCCCGCCCGCGATCTCGAACGCGGCGAGGGTGAACCCGAACGCCTGGAAGAGGAAACGCCCGAACAGCGCGAACAGGGCGAGCACGCTGCCCAGCACGAGCACCGCCCGGCGCAGGATCACCGTGCGGTCCTCCGCGGAAAAGCCGGTGGTCAGCGCGACGAAGAACGGCAGCGTCCCGATCGGGTCGACGATGGCGAACACCGTGACGATGATCGCCAGGTCCGTGTAGATCGTTTCCACGGCGGTTCCGCTCCGACCTCGCTCCGGGACCGTCCGGCGACTTCAACTCTTCGCCCGGTCCGTGGTCCCGGCGCGCTTCCGCCTCTCGGGCGGACCGGCGGGGGCACGTCCGCCCTCTCGCCCCCGACGAGGGACCGGGGCGCGGGATCCGGCACTCCGGGGCCCCCCGCGAGCCTTCGGTCCGGACGGCGCCCGGGGGCGGGGACCCACGTTCCGCCCGCGCAGGCGCAGGACGACCGGCTCCCGTTGCGGGTTCGCCAAGAGGAGCTCGTACGCCCCCGGGGCCTGGGGGTCGAAGAAGATCCGCGCCCGACCGGCCAGGCGGACCCGCTGGACGTACGGCCCCCCGACCCGGCCGATCAGGAGGACGAACGAACGACCGGCCCGCGGGTTCTCGAGCTCCACGTCGATCTCGCAGGCCGGAGCATCGAGGCGCACCTCGATGCGGACCGTCGACATCGGCTCGAGCACGAGGAACTTCGGCAGGTCGCTCAGCGCGGTGGGCACGAGCGTCGGACCACCGAACCTCACAAAAGCTGGCGGCTCGACGGGTCGCGTGTCGTCGAGGTTAAATCGGTCACGCGGCTCCTCGGCGCGATGGCGACGAAGAGCACCGCGGAAGCGGCCTGGGAAGGCGACCTGCCCCACGGGAAGGGCCGCGTCAAGGGAGTGAGCGGGGGGCTGGCCGAGACGTCGGTCTCGTGGGCGGCCCGCACCGGCACCGCCGCAGGGCTCACGACCCCCGAGGAACTGCTCGCGGCCGCGCACGCGTCGTGCTATGCGATGGCGCTCTCCGCCGGACTCGGCCGGCTGCAAAAGCCGCCGCAGACGCTCGGGGTCCGGGCGACCGCGACGTTCGACAAGGTCGGCGACGCGTGGAAGGTCACCACGATGGAGCTCGAGGTCGTCGGCAAGGTCCCCGGGCTCACGGCCCCGGAGTTCGAGAGCGCGGCGCGCGCCGCGGCCGACGGCTGCCCGATCTCGGGCGTCATGAAGGGCAACGTCGCGGTCACGGTCCGCGCGTTCCTCGAGTGAGCTCCGCGAGCTCGAGGTCCGCGAAGACAAACCCGTCCCGCTCGACCACCGGCCCCGGCGCGACGGCGAGGCCCGCCGAGAACATCGGCCCAGCGGTCACGCAGGTGTGGAACTCTCCCCGCTCGCCGCACGGGTCGACGCCGTCCGGCAGCTCCGCGAGCAGGTCCCGGTCGAACGACCGCCCCGCGAAGCGGGCCGGGAGCTTCCGCGGGTCGAGCGCGACGATCCGGGCGTTCACGCCCGAAGCGATCATTTCGTCGGCCAGCCGGTCGGTCGGACGTCCCCAGAGCGGGAACACCGGCTCGACCCCGGTGCCTCGGAGCTTCTCCTCGCGGTAGGCCCGGATGTCCTCGAGGAAGAGGTCGCCGAACACGATCCGCGAAACGCCCTCCTGCCGGAGCGCGTCTACGGTGCGGGACATCGCCCGTTCGTAGACCGCGTTCGGGCACGGGGACGGGATCCCGACCTTGCGAATCGGCAGGCCCGCGGCTCGCGCCTGCGCGTCGAGCACGCTCTCCCGCACTCCGTGCATCGAGACCCGGCCGTACGTCTCGGTCACGGTCGTGAGGAGCCCGACGACGTCGAGCTCGCCGGCCCGCCGGGCCTCGTAGAGCGCGAACGCCGAGTCCTTGCCGCTGCTCCACGAGACGACCGCCTTCGGTCGCGATGTTCCGGGCCGGCGGGGTTCGCTCACCGGCCCCCGAACTCGGAGAGCCGCCGCTGGACTCGTTTCGGCGGGGTCTCCTCCGGGGAGGAGGTCGCCGGGGGCGTCGACGTGTCCGCGGCACTCGGCTCCCCGGCCGCCGTCTCCCCCGCCGGCACCGGCGGAGCCTCCTCCGACTCCAGGAGCCGGCGGACGGCGGCCGAGTCCGGCTCGGCCCCGATGAGGTACGCTACTTCGTCCGGGGTCAACTCGAGCTCGCGGGCGATCCGCCGTGCATCGAGCAGCTCCGGGGGCGCGGCGCGCCGGGCCCCGGCCGGGGCGAAGATCGCCTCGAGGAAGGGCAGCAGCGTGTCGCGCGATTTGGCGCGGGATAAATGAAGCCGACGCCCGGCCTTGCGCATCACCGAGTCGCGGAGCGCGCGCGACGCCCGGGAGCGCCCCATCTCACCGAGGAAGCGCGGGAACTGCGCTCGCCCGACGACCGCCACCGGCGCGTCGCGGATCGCGAGCCCGACGCCGCCGGTCATCAGCTCCGAAGCGTAGCTCCAGAGGCCCCAGACGCGGAACCGTCGGGCGCGCCCGAGAGCCCGCTCCGCCGACGACAGGCGGTCGAACGCGGCGGTCCGGTGGCCCGCGTCGGGCGCGAAGAACGGGACGTTCTCCTCGATCCACGGGAAAAGGTCGTCCGGGGTCGCGTCGAGGCGGTCCTGAACCTCGACCGACCGGTAGTAGCGGGCCGAGGAGAGTGCCTCCTCGGTGAGCGCCTCGAAGTCGGCGGTCTGGTCCCGCGCGCCGAGCACCGAGAGCTGGAGCGGTCCCCGCGGGACCGGCGAGATCGCGTCGAGGTCGTTCAGGGCCGCCCGAACGTCCCCGTGGGCGCGTCGCACGATCGCGTCGACGGCTTTCGGGAGGAGGTCGAACCCCTCGCGCCCGATCACCGCGTCGAGCAGCCCGGCGACCTCCCGATCCGTGACGGGCTGAAAGCGGATCCGGGCGACCGAGGTCCGGAACAGCGGAGAGTAGCGCGTCAGCACCCGGTCGTCGTTGACGGTCAGGACGAGAGGCTGCCGCGTGGTCCGCACCAACCGAGCGATCGCGCCGAGCCCGCCACGATCCGAGATATCCCGGGGCCGACCGAGCCCGCGCCACTCCTCGAGGTCCTTCCTCGCGGGGGGGAGGCGGGCCCACGCGTGGTTGCCCGGGGACCGGGGTACGTCATCCCAACCGTCGAACGGCGCCGGTTTGGCGCCCGGCGTGAGATGCCACGCACGATTCAACGCATCGATCGTGTCGTAGCGCCCGCGAAGGAACTCCCGCAGGGGAGGGGGCGTCGGGGCGGGCCGCGCCGACTCGGTGGCACGTCCGCTGAGCGAGTCGGCTTCGTCCAGCAGGATCAGCGAGCGCGCCGGACCGGTCCGGCGGGGCACCTCCATCAGCGTGTGGGTGATCGAGGCGCGCCCCGCGACCTGCTCGATCGCTCGCTCGTTGCGAGCGTCGGACGCGTTCATCTCCACCACGGACCAACCGAGATCGGCCGCGAGCGCCAGGGCGGCGCTGGTCTTCCCGACGCCCGCAGGGCCGGAGAGCAGGGCGGCCCGCTGCGCGGGGGGGTGAGCTCCTTGCCACCGCTGGGCCCACGCCCGGAGCTGCGCGCGGGCGCCGGAGTTCCCGAGCAGGTCGTCGAGGCGGACCGGCCGCAGCCGCTCGGCGAGCGGGAGACGTGCGTCGCTCGACACGGGGCGGTGGAGCGTTGGCGGGGCTTAAACCGTCGGGGCCGAGGACCGTCCCGCGGCGGGAGCAAGCGTCAGGTGGACCGATCGGTATGGCCGGGCGAAGGGGTCGGCGATGTCCGAGGAACGAGCCGTGACCCGGCGGCGGGTCCCGGGAACGACGGTCGATACCTCGGTCCTGGGCGTCGACCTCGACGGGCGGGCCCTCGGCTCGACGGGGGACGACGAACGCAACGTCGCCGTGCTCCGGAAAGCTCGCTCGTTCGGGATGACGACCTTTGCAGTCGGCGAGGGCGCCGCCGGAGCGCGGGCGGAGCGACTGCTCGCGCTCGCGCTACCGAACCCCGACCCGGAGCTCCTGATCATCGCTCGAAGGTCGCTCGGCCCGCTGGCGTCCGAACGGAGTCGCGCGTCGGCCGGCTCCGACCTCGAGGAGCGTCTGCGGGCCTCGTTGGCGGAGTCGAGCGAGCGTCTCTCGCCGCACTCGATCGGACTTCTCGAGTGGCGCAACGGCGCTGACGCCCGCGAAGATGTCGATGTCGTGCCCGCGCTGGAGCGAATGCGGTCCAACGGCCTGATCGTTGACGTGCTAACGCCCGCCACCCGGGCGATCGAACTCTGGGCCCGCCCGAACGACGATGCGACGGGACCCACGCTCGTGGTGGGCCCGCTCTCCCTCCTCGACGTTTCGCTCGTGCCCGCGGTCCGAGCCCGAGCCGACGTCCGTCCGGTCGGCGTGTTCGTCCGCGACCCGCTCGCCGAGGGTCGGCTCGATGGGTCGAGATTCGACCGGACGGTCGCCGAACGGGGCCCAGGGACCCCTCCCCCCACCCTCCGGGAACTCCAGCGAGAGTTCGCGCCGGTGCTGGAGCTCGGGTTCCTGTCGAGCGGACGCCGTCGGACGCTTCTCCAGGCGTCCGTCCAGTTCGTGGCCGCGTGGCCCTGGGTCTGTTCGATGCTCGTCCCGCTGCCGCGACCCGAACGCCTCGGCGAGCTTGCCGACGCCACGGTCTCGCCCCAGCTCTCCGAAGAAGAGGTGGCTCGGGTCCTCGCGCTGGACGCACGCGCCTCCGCGGGCGCGCCGTCGCGGGGCGGCCTCAAATAGCCGTGAAGGGTCGATCGGACGTGCTCGCGACCGGGGCCATCGCACCCACCTTCGTCGGGACGACCGCCGACGGCCAACCGCTCGACTTCGCGGGGTACCGCGGGCGCCCCGTGGTCCTCTACTTCTACCCGAAGGCGAACACCGCCGGATGCACGCTCGAGGCCCGGGGCTTCGCGGAGAACTACCCCGAACTTCAGCGGGCCGGCATCGCGGTCGTGGGCGTCAGCGTCGACTCGGTCGAGGCGCAGAAGAGCTTCTCCGAGAAGTGCGGGGTCCCGTTCCCGCTCGTTGCAGACCGCGACCGTTCGGTCGCGAAGCTCTACGGGGTGCTCGGGTTCCTCGGGGTCGCGAAGCGCGTGACGTTCTTCATCGACGCGGAGGGGAAGGTCGCCGAGGTCGTCGAGGGACTGCGCCCCGGACCCCACGTGCAGCGCGCGGTCGAACGGGCCCGCGCCGCCGCCCCGGACTACTCCAAGTCGAAGTAGATCTTGACGGTCGCGTGGTACTCGGCGACCTTCTGGTCCTTGATGGAGCCCTCGAGCTCCGTCACGCGGAACCAGCGCAGGTTGCGCACCGTCTTCGCGGCGGTCTCGACGGCGTTCTGCGCCGCATGAGCGAATCCGTCCTTCGATGTCCCGACGACCTCGGTTACCTTTTGCACCATCGTGGCGCCTCGCGGGCGGGAGCGCGGCCGCGCGTATAGACCCTGCGCCGGCGCGTCGAGCCCGGTCAGCTCGGCGGGAGCGCGTTCACCGTGACGAACAGCGTCAGGCTCGCGCCGGCGGCGCTGCTGCCGTTCGGCGCGACCACATAGATCTGCATCAGCGCGTCGTCCTGATTCGCAGAGAGCGTCGCGGGTAGCGCCGGGGTCGTGCGGGAGAACGCGAACGGCGCGGCGACGCTGACCGAGTAGATCGTGTGGGGATTCGAGTCGTAATTCGTCCACGTGACCGAAACCGTGAAGGTGCCCCCGGGCGCGACGTCGAACGGGTAGCCGTTCACGACGCCGGAGTAGCTGAACGAGCTCGGACCCAGCCATCCGTTCCCGCTCGCGTTCGTCCCCTGAAGGACCGTGAACTGCACGCTCGTCACCGACACGGGCGCCGGTCCCGGCGTGCCGGGGAGGACGAGCACCCCGAGCGCGATCAGGGCGAGCAGGGCCACGAGGACCGCGGCGGCTACGGCCACCCCGATCGTCCACAGCGTCCGCCGACGGACCTTCACTCGGTCACCTCCGTCGGATGCATTCAGGTAACGCCGGTGTTATAGAACCCACGCTGCGAGGGGCAACGGTCCCGCTCCGCCCGGCGCGGACGAAGGAGTCGAGCGCGCTCACCCGACGGTCGGGGGCGCGAGGGTGTACACCGGGATCGACGCCAGCAACGTGTTCGGGTTACCGAGGTACGACAGGAGGATCTTGCAGGAGTCCTGGCTCGTGAAGCACCACGGGGGCGCGCCGTGGTAGTCGTCCCCGTCGAGGCACGGCTTCGTGGCGACGCCGTTGGCGCAGTCCTTCGCCGTGTCCCCGTAATCGAGCGGATACCCACCGTTGTGGATGTAGAGGAGGAACGTGTCCCCGGCCTGGAGCGTGGAGTCGTTCGCCGAGATCGGGACGAAGATGCCGAGGCGGTTGTAGGCCGTCCCGAACGACCCTCCGCCGTACCCGCCCGCGTGGAAGCTCGCGCACCAACCGAGCTGCGGCGCGTCGCTGGGGGCCGCGCTGGTTTCTCCCGGGAACCACGTCATGTCCTGGAGCGTGCCCTGGACCAGGGTCGTCTCGTTCCCGCCGGAGCTCTCGTTGTCACAGATGAACGTGAATTGGACCTGGGAGAGCAGGACGTTGGTGGGCGAGACGCTGGCGATGATGATCGCCGTGGTGTTCATGAGGGAGTACTGTCCGTCCTCGACGTCGGTACCGTCCCCCCAGACCGGATTGCTCCCGCCGGACTTGATCACGAGCGTCAGATTCGGCGGGGAGGCGGGGGTGTAGAACCGGAACGAGAACAGGATCGAAAAGATCACGATCGTGAGCGCCAGCATCAGGATCGTGCCGATGATCGGCGCCACGCCCCGGCGGGGGCGACGCCAGCCTCTGCGGGACATCCACGTATGAATCCGTATTGGCGATTATCAACCTTACGGTGCTTCGGGCCGCCGCCGTCGACGTCCCGCGACGCCGCGAACGAACCGAGCGCCCCGCCCGAACGGCGAAACAAAGCTGGAAATTCCGTCAGTACTAAAAATTAGGGTCACCCATAAATACCGTCGTTCCCTGGAGCGATCGATGGAAGCACTCCAGCGACTGACGCGGCGACAGATCGATGCCCTCCGCTCCGTGGCGTCGCAGGAACGACCGGACCGCGGGGTGTCGCTCAAGGCCACGGCGGCGTCCCTGAAGGTTCGTCCTCCGTCCGCGCTCGCGTACCTCACTCACCTCGAGTCCCTGGGACTGATCGCTCGGTACCGCGGGAAGTCTCGGCTGACGTCGCGGGGCCGGTCGACGCTCAATGAGTATCAGCGCCATCACCGGGTCGCGGAGACCCTCTTCGGCCGGCTGGGGCTCCCGGCGCAAGCCTCGTGCGACGCGGCCCGCGAGATCGACCTCGCGCTCTCCCATCGGACGGTCGAGGAGGTCTGTCGCGCCCAGCAGCATCCGACAGCCTGTCCGCACGGAGAGCCGATTGCGGCCTGTTCTTCGGAAGACGGGGGCGCTTGACGGTGGCGGCGGCGGACCCCGCCGCGGCCGGGGCGACCCCTGCAGCGGTCGGACCTTCGGAACCGACGGGATCCAGGCGTTCCCGGAAACCGCCCCCCCGCCGTTCCTCGAGGCTGACCTGGGTTGCGATCGCCGTCGTCGTGATCGTGGTCGGGAGCGGGGTCGCCTACGAGTTCGCGAGCAGCAGTGCCGCGCCGAACCCGTGCGCGGCGTTCACCCCTCAGCAACTCGGCGCGAACGCGACCCCGGGCCAGGTGTCCGGCAACACGACGCCGAACTTCGCGGCGGGGACCACCACCAACGGACCGATCGCGCAGGTGCCGGTCGGCACGACGATCCAGGTGGTCGCCGGCGAGAACTTCTGGGGCAGCCTGATCAGCCAGCTGGGCGGCAACCTCACGCACGTGCTCAGCATCGTGAGCGACCCCAATGCCGACCCCCACGAGTACGAGGCGAACGCCTCCGACGCGGCGGCGATCGCGAACGCGAACCTCGTGGTCGTGAACGGAGTGGGGTACGACGACTGGGCGCTGCAACTGATCGCGGCGTCGGATACGCCGGGCCAAGAGGTCCTCAACGTGGGGAATCTGAACGGGGTGAGCGTTTCCGGTGGCATCGTCACGGGGAACCCGCACCAGTGGTACAATCCGATCTACGTGAACCACACCCTGCTCGCGATGTACGCCGACCTCGTGGCGCTCCAACCCGCCTCGACGGCGATCTTCCAGCAGAACTTCTACGACCTGAACACCTCGGCGGGCGGGGGCGCCGAGGGAGTGTCCCTCGACCAGCTGTACGCGCGGGCGAACCAGATCAAGGCGGATTTCGCCGGAACGGTCGTGGCCTCGACCGAGAGCATTTTCGTCTATCTGGCCAACTACACGGGCCTCGACCTGGTCTCACCGCAACCGTTCATGGAAGCGATCGCCGAGGGCAACGACCCGCCGGCCGCTTCGGTCGCGCTGTTCGAGTGCCAGCTCGAGAGCGGCTACGTGAAGGTCCTGGTCTACAACATTCAGACCGTGACGCCGATCACGACCACGATCGAAGGCCTGGCCGCGGAGCACAACGTGACCGTCACGTACGTCAGCGAGACGATCCAGCCGCCGGATACGAGCTTTCAGGACTGGATGTACGGGGAGTACGACAGCCTCGCGAACGCGCTGAACGCGGACCAACTGGGGAAATGACCGGGCGTGGACGCTGACATCCCCCACCCGCTGACGCTCGAGACCGCGTCGTCGCGACCGGAGCGTTCGGGTCCTCCCGCCATCGCGGCGCACCACGTGGAGGTACGGTACCGGAACAAGGTCGTCTGGAGGGACGCGACGTTCGACGTTCGCCCCGGGGAGTTCGTCGCTGTTATCGGACCGAACGGCGCCGGCAAGACCACCCTGTTCCGGATGCTCCTCGGGTTGCACTGGCCGTCGAGCGGCGCGCTCTCCGTGTTCGGCGAACGGCCGCACCGGGGCAACTACCGCATCGGGTACGTCCCGCAGCGGCACACGATCGACCAGGAGACGCACATCGAGTGCGAAAAGCTCGTCCGTCTGGGCTACCCGGGGGCCCGATGGGGCCCCGGCCAGCGGTGGCCCCCGCTCCAATGGGGCCCCCGGTTCGCGTTGAAGGCCGAACGCGAAGCGGCGGCCCAGGCCCTCGAGGACGTCGGAGCGACGGAGCTCGGCGCTCGGCCGTTGGGCGGGCTGTCGGGAGGGGAGCTGCAGCGGATCTTCCTCGCCGAGGCGCTGGTCGGGAACCCCGAGATGCTCCTGCTCGACGAGCCGCTGTCGAATCTCGACATTCGACGCAGCCGGGAGCTGGTCGAGACGATCCACGGGTTGGTCGTCTCGCGGGGGGTCACGACCCTCCTCGTGGCGCACGACATCAACCCGCTCATTCGGTGCCTCGATAAGGTGATCTACATCGCGAACGGCCGGGTCGCTACGGGCCGGCCCGAAGAGGTGCTGACGACCGAGACGCTCTCCGCGCTCTACGGCGTCCGGGTCGAGGTCCTCCGCGACTCGCGCCAGAACCTTGTGATCGTCGGCGGGGAGTACGAGCGCGGGGAGGAGGGCGCATGAGCGGTCTCGGCAACGGGATCCCGTTCAGCTGGAACCTCGTCACCGACATCCGGATCCTCTGGTCGTACGAGTTCATGCGAAACGCCGTGGAGGCCGGCACAGCGATCGCGATCATGGCCGGGATCATCGGCTACTTCGTCGTGCTCCGGCGCTCCTCCTTCGCGAGCCACGCCCTAGGACACACCGGCTTCTCCGGGGCCGCCGCGGCGGTGCTCGTGGGGGCGCCCCCGGTCTACGGCCTCTTGCTGTTCACGATCGCGGTCGGGATCGGGATGGGATTCCTCGGAAAGCGTGCGGCGGCCCGAGACGTCGAGATCGGGACGGTGCTCGCCTTCGCGCTCGGACTCGGGCTCCTGTTCCTGAGCCTCTACCAGGGGTACGCCCAGGAAGCGTACTCCATCCTGTTCGGCGAGGTGCTGGGCATCAGCTCGAGCGAAGTGGCGCTGACGGTCTGGAGCAGCCTCGGCGTCCTCGCGGTGGTGGCGGTGATCTACCGGCCGCTCCTGTTCGCGTCGCTGGACGAGGACGTCGCCGAGGCGAAGGGCCTGCCCCTCGTCGGGCTCAACCTCGCCTTCCTCGTCCTGCTCGCGGTCGCGATCTCGTTCGCGGTGCAGATCATCGGGGTGCTCCTCATTTTCGCGCTAATGGTGACGCCCGCCGCCATCGCCGTGCGGCTGACGACGCGCCCGCTGACGGCCGTGATCGTCTCCGTGCTCGTCGCGCTCTCCGCCGTGTGGGCCGGTCTGTTCGTGACCTTGTTCACGAACTATCCGGCGAGCTTCTTCATCGTCGGGATCGTCTTCCTCGAGTACGTCTTTATCCGGGGGATCGGCGCCCTCCGGGAATCACCCCTGCTCCAAGCGGTCGACGCCCCCGCCCGCGACGGCGTGCGCGAGTTGCGGAACGCGTCGCTCGCCGCGTCGGTCTCCCAACTCCTGTTCGTCGGGGGCGCGGTCTGGCTGGCGGTGAGCCTTCTCGCGTACCCGGGCGCCGCGTGGAGCCCCTCGGGGCTCTACACCCACGCCCTCGCTTCGCTGCTCGTGCTCGCCGCGGCGACGGTCCTCGCGGCGGCCTCCTCCGTGCTGTACTTCTCGGGTTTCCGGAAGATGGCGACGACCTCCCGGGAGTTCACCTCCCCCGCCTTCCTGACGCTCCTCGGACTACTGGGGATCGCACTGGCGGCCGGCGGATTGGCGCTCTACGTCGCGGGCGTCACGCTCGCGGCCGTCTCCTACGGTCTGGCCCC
>JASHWZ010000183.1 GCA_030043865.1 Thermoplasmata archaeon
TCAAAAATACTAGCTGGTGTACCTTCTTAGTAGCCGGTCAGCGGGTCTTCGGGAGACCAGATGCGGCCGGTGACTGGAAATGGTCGACTCGAGCGCCCCGACGGCGTCAGCGGTCGTCGCGGCGGGTGACGAGGAGACCCGGGTGCTCCTCCGGGGCCTGCTGCGGCTGCACCACTACCGCGTGGAGGGCGAGGCCGAGGGCGCGACGCAGTGCCTCGAGCTGATCCGCGAGCACCGTCCGAGCCTGCTGGTCGCCGACGTCAACCTGGCCGAGGGGAGCTCGAGCGCGCTCGTCGCCGAGGCCCGCCGGGCGTCGCCGGAGCTGCGCGTGATCCTCGTCGCCCCGGCCTCGCGCCCTCCGTCGCCGGCCGCGGACGGGAGGCCCGATGTCGTGCTCCTACGTCCGTTCCGGATCCGGCAGTTCGCCGAGGCGCTGCTCCCGCCGTCGCCGCGCGGACCGTCGCCCTAGGGCCGAGCCGACCCGCGCCGGTACCGTCCGATGGCGGCCGCTTCCTCGAAGTGGAGCTCGGGGGCGGGGATCACCACCGCGTGCATCGGCGGCCCGAAGTCGACGTGCTCGAGCTCCTCGAGCGGGCCGAACCAGCCGGCGGCGTCGTCGCGGCCGACCCGGGCGACCACCGCGACCGGCATGCCTCGCGGCAGGGTCGTGCCGTCGGGGTCGAGCGCCCGGAGGCGGCGGAGCGCCTCGTCGGCCCGGAGGTACCGGCCCTCGTCCGGCCGCAGGTCGAGCAAGAGGAGGGTGTGGAGCCCCTGGGCGCGGTTCGCCCCGACCTGCTCGAGAGGGGAGCGGGGGGCGAACCCCGGGGCCTCGAACGGCAGCGAGACCGTCCGACCGAAGCGGTAGTGCATGAGGCCGAGCCAGCCGGCCGCGGCCGTGAGGACGCTCGCGTTCGGCACGTAGGTCCACGCGTGCCCGGCCCGTTCGACCGCGAGGCGCAGCGCCACGTGGGTCGTGGCGGCGAACGGGTCGCCGACCACGAGGAACGCGACCCGGGCGCTCCGTCCGAGCGCCTCCAGGATCGGGGACTCGGCCTCGACCGACGCTCGGTCGAGACGACGGACCGGGCGACCCAGCTCGGCCGCGACGCGGTCGAGCGTCCCGGCGGGGGCGCTGGCCGTGTACTCCTCCGCGTACAGCTCGCCCGCGGCGCGGAGCGCTTCCCAGGCGCGGCGGGAGAGGCCCCGCTCGTCGCCGAGGCCGAGACCGACGAACGCGAGCTCGGCCACGCGACCTCCCGGCTACGACCGGAGCGCGAGGACGGGGCACGGCGCGGCGCGGAACAGGTCCTCGAGGAACGGCCGGGTGAGGAGCGCGCCGCCCGCGAGGTCCCCCTCCTCGCTGACGAGGAGGAGGCCGAACCGCTCGCGCTGCGCCGCCTGCAGGATCACCGAGGGGAACCGGCCCCGGCGCACGAACGAGCCGGCGATCCAGGAGCGCTTGTGCGTCACGGGGACCCCGCGTGCCGTCCGTTCTTCCCGGTCGGGGACGTCGTCGGGCTCGCCCGGGCCGCGGGGCCCGAGGGCGATCGTGGTGACGGTCGCCCCCTCGTTGTGGACCGCGATCTCCTCGGCGACCTGCATCGCCCGCGGGAGCGGGGTGGGACGGAACGACGGGAGGAGGACGCGGGGCACCCGGCCGGCGGTGAGCGCGAGCCGGTTGAGGATCAGCACGTCCGCGTGGGCGTGGTGGAGGATCCCGCTCGCGGTGTGGCCGACGAACGGGTTGCGGCTGCGCTTGTCGCCGCGCAGCGTCATCAGGATCGCGTCCACGGCATGCGACTCGGCGCTCTCGAGGATCTCCCCGGGCACGTCGGTCGAGGCCCGCACCTCGGGGTCGACCCGGACATCGAGGGCGGCGGCCGCTTCGTGGGCCGGGACGACGAGGTTCACCGACGCGCGCCACTCCCGGGTCACTTCGGGGAGCGTCGTGGTCGGGATGATGTGGAGGACCCGGATCTCGCCGTCGGGGTCGAGCAGCATCGCCGCGAACCGGATCAGCGGCTCGACTTCGGCCGGCTCGGAGACCGGAACGAGGATCTGCCGGTACATCACGACTTCCCGATGATCGGCAACAGGTCGAGGTCCAGCTGCAGCACGTCGACGTACGGGACGCCGAGGTACGGGAGCGGCGGGTTGGTCGTGTGGGCGTTGATGAAGTTCGTGAGGAAGTCGTACGAGAGGTTCGTCGCGTTCGCGACCCGCGGGACCTGGACGAGGACCGCCTCGGGCGTCAGGTCCGGGTCGACCTGCGAGCTCGAGGGCGACACGAGCCAGGCCGGCAGCGTCGCGTTCACCGTGAAGTTCCCATACTCCCGCATGTAGGCAATGGTTTCGTTGAACCACTCGGCGAGCGCGGGGTCGGTCGGGCCGTACGGCGTGATCATCCCGAGCGTCGTATTGTAGTCGGTGAGCGAGGGCCGCTCCCAGAACAGGTAGGGGGCGTCGGTGTTCTGCGCGACGAGCGACGAGCCGACGAGCGTCCCGTTCACGTAGACGAGCGAGCCGTTCGCCGCGCTCGGGTCGATCAGCTGCGCGATCCCGGTGACGAGGAGCGGGTAGGCGAAGGCGGAGACGAGCAGCAGCAGGACCAGGAACACCGCGGTCGCGCGCAGATGCCCTCCGCGCGAATGCGCCGGCGGCGGCTCGGCCGGACGGCGGCCGGACGACGGCGACGCCCCGCGGCTCGCGACCGGCGGCGCGACCCCGCTCACAGCCCTCCGAGCGGCAGGTAGTGGCCCACCGCGACGCCGAGCGCCTGGACCCACGCGAGACCGTTGAGCCACGCGAGGAGGAGGTAGAGGAGCTTGATCCCCACGAACGCGCTCACGAGGCCGCCGAAGCCGTAGTAGATCAGGTTCCGGCGGAGAAGGTCGATCGCCGGCCGGGGCCGGAACGGGACCCCGGCGAGCGCGAGCGGGATCAGCAGCGGGATCACGAGGGCGTTGAAGAGGAGCGTCGCGAGCACGGCGAGCTGCGGGTTCGACAGCCCGAGCAGGTTGAGGAATCCGACGCCGGGGAGCGCGGCCGCGCCCGCCGCGACGAAGATCGCGGGGATGATGGCGAAGTACTTCGCGACGTCGTTCGTGATGGAGAACGTCGTGAGCGCGCCGCGCGTGATCAGGAGCTGCTTGCCGATCGAGACGATCTCGATGAGCTTGGTCGGGTCGTTGTCGAGGTCGACCATGTTGCCCGCCTCCTTCGCCGCGCTCGTCCCGTTGTTCATCGCGAGGCCGACGTCCGCGCGCGCGAGCGCCGGGGCGTCGTTCGTCCCGTCCCCGCTCATCGCGACAAGCCGGCCCTCCGCCTTCTCCTTCTCGATGACGACGAGCTTCGTCTCGGGCTTCGCCTCGCTGATGAAGTCGTCGACGCCGCTCTCCTTCGCGATCGCGGCGGCGGTCAGGCGGTTGTCGCCCGTGCACATCACCGTCCGGATGCCCATCAGGCGCAGCTCGCGGATCCGGTCCTTGATGCCCGGCTTCACGACGTCCTTCAGGAGGACGAGGCCGACCGCCCGTCGACCGGCCGAGATCGCGAGCGGCGTCATTCCCTGGCGCGACGCCTCCGCGGCGGACTTGCGCAGCGCGGGCGGGAGTGCCGCCCCGTACCCCTCGATCGCCGAGATCGAGCCCTTGTAGAACTCCGTCCCGTCCGCGAGGGCGATCCCGCTCATCCGCCGCTCGGCGGTGAACGGCAGCACCTTGAACGACCCCTGCTCGATCCGGCGGACCGGGCTGCCCCGGCGCGCCGCGAGGCGGACGATCGACTTGCCCTCGGGGGTATCGTCGAGCGTGGACGCCAGCATCCCCGCCTCCACGAGCGTGTCCATCGGGACCTCGGGCGCGGGGATGAACTGCACCGCGAGCCGGTTCCCGACCGTGATCGTGCCGGTCTTGTCGAGGATCAGCGTGTCGAGGTCGCCCGCGGCCTCGACCGCCTTCCCCGACTTCGCGATGACGTTCGACCGGGCGACCCGGTTGATCCCCGAGATCCCGATCGCGGGGAGCAGCGCCCCGATCGTGGTCGGCATCAGGCAGACGAACAGTGCGACGATCGTCGCGAGGTCGACCGCGATGATGTTCGTGAAGTTCGCGAGGTAGACGAACGTGACGACCACAGTGAAGAGCGCGATCGTCAGCGCGGCGAGGAAGACCCCGAGCGCGAGCTCGTTGGGCGTGGGCTCCCGGGCCTGGCCCTCGACGAGCCGGATCAACCGGTCGAGGAACGATTCACCGCGCACGGCGCTCACGCGGACCTGGATCGTCCCCTGGACCACCCGGGCCCCGCCGAGCACGCTCGTCTTATCGCCGCCGCTCTCGCGCATCACCGCGGCCGATTCGCCGGTCATCATCGACTCGTCGATCAGGGCGGCCCCCTTCGTCACGTCGCCGTCGATCGGGATCGGTTCGCCCGCCTGGATGACCACGGTGTCCCCGATGTGCAGCACGTCCGCGGGGACCCAGCGCGTGGTCCCGTCGGGGAGGAGCTGGCGCGCCCGGATCCCGCTGCGAATCTCACGGAGGCTGTCGGCCTGCGCCCGGCCCTGCGCCTCGGCGATCGCCTCGGAGACGTGGGCGAACCAGAGCGTCAGGAACAGGATGACCGTGACCCCGAGGTAGTAGCTCGGGTTGTAGAACCGGGCGATGTCGGGGAACGCCCGAGGGAACAGCGTCAGGACGACGAGGTAGACGAACAGCACCCAGACGACGAACATCATCGGGTTGTGGACCTCCCGCCGAGGGTCGAACATCCGGAACGAGTCCGCGAGCACCCGGCGGACCGACGTGTGCGGCACCCGCCGCACCGACACCTTCGCTCCGACCTCAGTCATCGTCGCCTCCTACAGGATCTGGGCGAGCGGCCCGAGCGCGAGGACGGGGAGGAAGAGGAGGGCGGAGATGATCACCAGGATCATCGTGAGGTAGATCGTGAACGTCGCGCTCGAGGTCCGGAGCGTCCCCGGCCCGGGCGGACGTTCCGACTGCTGGGCGAACAGGCCGCCG
>JASHWZ010000027.1 GCA_030043865.1 Thermoplasmata archaeon
GCCTCCACGGTCGCCCACCGACTCGGCGCGCCGGGCAACTCGAGGATGAGCGCGTAGACCGGGTCCGAAGGTCGGTAGTCCGCCAGCTTGAGGTCGAGGTCGGGATGGGGTGCGTCGAGGGCCCACCGACCGTCGGCTCGCCGCTTTTCCTGGAGCCAGCGCAGCGCTGCCCCGAGCCGCCGGTCGCCACCGTAGCCGAGGCGCGTGAGGACCCGGAGCCCCACGAGAACGTCGTAGTAGTAGTGGTTCGGGTAATGGATGCGGAACCACGGCGGGTAGGGCGTCGGTCCCTCGTGCATCAGCGCCCGATCGAGGTAGAACTCCGCGCCACGCTCGATCGACCGAGCGACGGCGGGACTTCGATCCCCCGGCGGTATCTCCGCCAGCGCCGCGAGTCCCTCCCAAGCGTCCAAGGTCCCGTAGCGGTACCAGCAGTGCCACCCACCGTCCTTCGTCTGCGTGCGGACGATCCAATCGATGGAGCGTCGAATCACCGGGTGGTCGAGGTATCCGAACCGGATCAGGGTCCGGACGATGTTGCCGGTGACGCAGATCTCGTCCCCGTCCGGGCCGAGCGGCCACCCTTTGCCGGTCCAGACTCGGAGGAACAGCTCCGCGGTGCGACGGATCCGGGCATCGGAACGGGTCATGCCGAGGTCGGCGAGGACGATCGCGGACCAATTGGTGACCGCGTACTTCGGTTGGTAGAGGCGACCCGCGGACGTCTGGGGAGTCACCCAATGCCCGTCCGGCCACTGCGACTCGAGCAGCCAAGCGGCCCAGCCTTTCCGCCCGATCTGACGTCGAGCGGCCCTCGCGCGCGGGTCGTTCGCCGGTCGACCTTGGACTTCGGTCCAGTAGCGGAAGCGGACGCTCGGGTCCGACTCTGCCGAGGTGAGCCACCGGTGGACCGAGGGCGGGACCTTCATTGATGGGGCAACTCCGCCGCACCGTAAACCGTTGCGCACTGCCGAATTCGACTCGGCGCTCTGCCGAGCGGCCCTCAACCTCTCGGTCCTCGCGAGAGAACCTGCTGAGCGAGGAACGAGCCCCCGCGCGAGAAGAGACCGTCCGCCGGGGCAAGACGTCGACGCCTCAGATGAGGGGCACCGAGTAACTCAACGTTCCCGAGACCAGTACCGTCTCGGCCGTGGAGTTCGAGAAGCCGAACTGGTAGTTCTCGGCGCGGTAGACGAAGAGCTGTCCGGAACCGCTGGCAGCCGTGGAGGAGTAGACCGCCCGGCCCGAGGGTCCGACCAGCGAGAAGGCGACGACCCCGCCACCTTCGGTCTGCCAAGAGAAGTGGAACCGTCCGGACTGCGGCGGTAGGTACGTCGTGTAGTGGGGAACGAGCGGGTCGCCGGAGTTCGAGATCGTCGCCGAATACGCGGACGTTTGCGCGATCGGGACGGTGGAAGCGAGGAACACTGCGATCAGTACCGCCGCGAGGACCACGAGCACCGGAAATCGTGCCCCGGTCGCGAGACCCGGAAAGGCCGGCTCGTCCACGACCTCAGCGAGCCCCCCACGGCTAAATGTAACTGTCTCGCTCGACCGCCGGGGGGGACGCGGGCGGGTGCCTAAATAATCGGGTGACAGCTTCCGCCCGATGGTGAGTCCCGGCGAGTCGCCCGAAGAGGCGTTTGTGCGGAAGAGCGTCGACTCCTCCCAGCGGATGAGTCACGCGTGGAAGCACATCGGCACGGGCGGCAAGGTCTTCCTCGTGTTCCTGTACGCGGGGTACGCGCTGCCGTTCATCTTCCAGATCGGCATCTTCGTCTACGTCCTGGTGGTGATCTATCCCCTCACGGTCACGTTCGACGAGTGGCTGCTCACGCTCGTCACCCTCTTCGCCTTCCTCACGGTCCTCGCCTTCGAGATCCGGTACTTCTGGGGCTTTCTCGTACAGCTCGTGATACCGATCGACGAGCCCTGAGAGCGAGGCTCGGTGAGCCTTCGCGCCCACGCTCGCCTCGGCGTCGACCTATCGGAGCGTTCCTCCGCGGAGTACGAAACGCGGCGTCACCCTTCGGCACGGCTCGCTCCGAGCGGCGATGTCTTCCCTCGAGACGGCCGCTGCCGACGGGAGTCTACAGTATCGTGCCGGCACGGACGACGGGCGCTCCGTCGATCGCGACGTCCGCCCCCGCGAGGGAGACCCAGTTCAAGAAATTCGAACGATTGGTCCCGTGGAGATGGCCGTTCCTCCCGAGCGTGATCGTCACGGAGCCCCGCTCGACGGTCTCCAAGTTCGGTACGTCCTGGGCGGTCGGATTGAGGCCGATCATCAACACGCCGGTGCGGTCCTTGCCCGTGGTCGCGTGCCGGTACTGTCGCGCAAACTCTTCCTCTCCGTGGTCGAAGGAGAAGGAGGATAGCCGCCCGCGAGCGAATTCGAGCGTTCCACCCCCGCTCCAGTACCACCAGATGTTCGTCCGGCGATTCGCGTGGATCTCACCCTCGGCGGTCCTCGCGTCGAGGGCCACGTCGATGCGACCGCCGGGGATCTGCCCCAAGAGGTCGTTCGGGCCGTAGCGCCGGTCGCGTGGGTGCGGCATCCCGTCCTGCAGGCGCGGGGTCCCCCCGGCGAGGGCGAGCTCGAGGTCGGTCCCGTTGGGATGCGTGATGCGGACCTTCTTCCCGCGGGATAAGGTTCGATAGAGACGGGCACCGCTCCTCGCCGTTTCCTTTGGGTCCGCGAGGCACGCGCGGAGGATCTGTTCTTCCCATCGATCACGGTCGAGGCCCCACTGCCGGGCCCGTCCTTCCGTCGCGAATCCCACGGTGACCCGCGCGCCCCGGAGCCCCGACTTCCGGGCGCTGTCGTACCACGGTGAGAACCAGCCCAACGCCTCGTCGAACGTCTTCTCCGGGACCTTCTCGATGCGGTCGGTGTCGCCCGGACCCCAGAAGTGAACGTAGACGTTCGCGGCGTTCAACGCCGCCCACTCGGAAGCGCTCGCCTTTCCGAGGAGCTTACTCTGCCGGCGATCGATCGCCCGCCACCACGCGTCTTCGTCTTCGTGGATGTGGAGCGTCTGGCCGCCCACTCGCCGGATCTCGTCGACGACGGCGGCTGCGATCGGGAGGGTGTGATCCCAGGACTCGACGACCGCGTTCTCTCCGGGGCGGACCCGGAGGTACTTGGTCACGATGCTCCGAGCGGCCTCGCGCTGAAGTTTCGAAGGTGTGGTCGGCATTTCGAGCGTCCGATCCCGGCGGGCGTACTTGAGCGGAGCCGGAGGTCCTGAAACACGGGGGGACTCGTCTCGCGGGCCGGGCGAACGGAGCCCCGACCATCGCGACGCTCGCTCCCTTGACCCGGTGGCGTGCCCGCGTCCCTACCTACGTTTTGGTACGCCGGCGGTACAGCGACCCGCTCGCGGCGCGCTGGACTTATCCCAGTCCGGTCGTACGGGGCGCCGCATGTCGGCCGGGCCGCTTTCGTCCCTGCTGGGACCCACCATTCGCCGGTCGTTCGCGGTGGGCCGGATGAACGTCATCGTCGCGGCCGGGGGAAGCCTTGTCTGGGGAACGCTCCTCAGCCTCACACCGGGGGGCGACTTCGCGTCGCTCTTTCCCCTCCTGTTGCCGGTCCTCGGCACCGTCGGTGCGGTCGGGCCGATGCTGGTCTTCACGAACGATCGCACGAAGGGAGTGTACGAGTACCTGATCGCCTACGGGGTGCCCCCGATCGAGATCTTCGTGAGCGTGCTCGGCGCTGCGTTCACGATGGTTGCCGTCGTGGACGGGTTGACGCTCGCCGTCGCGGTCTCGCTGCGCGTGACCCTCGGGCTCAGCATCCCGCTCGCGTTCACGGAGACGCTCTTGGGCTACTCGCTGCCGATGAGCTTCGGGGCCGCCGCATTGACCACGGCGGCGGGCATGTACTGGACGTCCCTCGCGAGCCCCCGCCAGGGGATGAACAGTCCGCTCGGCCTCCTGCCGATGATCGGGGTCGCCCCGGGAGCGCTCGGACTGATCGTCGCGGAATCGGCCGGTCCCTCGTATCGGATCTATGTGTTGATTGCTGTCGTCACCGTAGTGGTCGTCCTCGCGGTCGTCCTGCTCGCCCTCGAAAGTCGACTGATGCCGCGGGAGCGGCTGCTCTCCCCGGCCTGACGGAGTCCCGCGGATGTCGAGCGGTGCGCTCTCCTCGGGCCGGTCGACGGCGGGATCCGCCGCCGGTCTGAGTCTGTCGTGCCGCGGGGTGAGCTCCGGCTATCTCGGCAAGAAGGTCCTCGAGGAGATCTCGTTCGAGATCCACGAGCCGGCCGTCTACGTCGTGCTCGGTCCGAACGGCGCCGGCAAGACGACCCTCTTTCGCACCCTGGCGGGAATCCTTCGTCCGTACCGGGGCGAGGTGTTGATCGGCGGGGAGCCCGTCGACCTGCAGGGCTCCCGCGACCACCTCCACTACCTCTCGCACGTGGACGGGATCCCGGACGGCCTCGATGTCCGCCAAGCGCTCGAGTTCTACGCCCGGGTGGAACGGGCCACCCGCGAGGACGTCGACCGGGTGCTACGACTCCTCGACATCGAGTCGATGTCCGATCGGTACCTCTCGCAGCTCAGCGCCGGTCAGCGCAAGCGGGTCTCGATCGCGCGCATCTTCCTGCGCGACCGCGAGATCTACCTTCTGGACGAGCCGACGGCGAACCTCGACCCGAAGCTCGCGCGGGAGATCCGGGAGCTGATCCTGGACCTGAGCCGGGAGAAGATCGTCCTCTACTCGTCGCACAACCTGTTCGAAGCCCGCGAGATCGGTCGCTATGTCATCGCGATCAAGGCCGGCCGCCTCGCGCTGTTCGACCGGATCGAGAACCTGCGCGGAGAGCACTTCGTGATCGG
>JASHWZ010000184.1 GCA_030043865.1 Thermoplasmata archaeon
CGCGGGCCGCCGCGACGTCGACGGACGATCCTCGATGGGCCGTGCTTCGTCAGAGCGAGTGGCCGACACCATTGCGCAGTGCGGGGGACGCCGGCGGACTGTGCGAGGCGTGGTTGCTCGCGTTTCGGACGCTCGCTCCCGGGGCTCGCCTCGAGCTGGACGTCCGATCGCAGCCCGGACGCTTCGCGACTTCGACCTTGGGTCCGGCTCCCGAGCGACCGGTCCCCCGCACCTCCCGAGTCGTCTCGGCTCCTCCGAGCGAGCCGCGTCGTTCTCCGACGCCGACGATCGAGCAGAGCCCTTGCTGGCTCGCTCGAGGGTCGTTGGACTGGACCGGTCGGGTCCAGGAGGGCGACACTCGCCCCGTGGTGAGGGCCGTCGAGGCGGCGTCCCGTAGCGTGGGAGGTAATGGGCTCTGGTGTCGGCGTCAGAGTCCCTGGTCGTGGCCGAGAGCGCCGGGGTTCGCGCTCACCGAGTCCGAGCTGACGCTGGTCCTGCCCAGCCTCTCGCCTCCCCCGATCCTCGCTTCGACGCTGGGCCGGGAGGAGGGAGGCTCGGTCCTACCGCTCGGTCGGGACGGAGCTGGAACGGTCGTCGGTCCGCCGGTCGAGTCCCAGCAGGGCCGCCACCTGGTCGTCCTGGGAGAGACGGGTATGGGAAAGAGCTCGTTGCTGGTCGCGCTCGCGCGCCGGGTGGCGGGTGGGGCCGGCCTCGTGGTCCTCGATCCGTTGGGCGACACGGCCGAAACCATCCGACGCGAGATTTCGCCTTTCGTCGGAGAACGGCTCCGTTGGATCGACTCGGGGACCGGTCCGGGGCTGAACGCGCTCGCGGGAGCGCGTGCGATGGTACAGACGGACCCCGTGGGAGCAGAACGTCAGCTGAACGACCTCGTCCACGCGCTCCGGCGAGTCCGGTCGGGCCGGTACCCCGACGCCTCGTTCTGGGGTCCTCGGCTCGAGGAGATGCTCTCCCGCGCGCTTCGGGTGGCGGCGTTACTGCCCGACGGCACGCTCGTCGACGCACACCGGCTTCTCGCCTCCGGAGGGCGGGGATTTCGCACGCTCCCCCCGGATGCGGTCGGCCCCGGAGGGGAGCTCGCCGAGCGGATCCGGGCCCGTCCGGCGGACGCGGATGGGGCGCAGCGGTTGCTGTATGAGGTGGTCCGGAGCCCGGTGCTGCAACGGATGCTGTGCGACCCCGGGGGAGCAACGGCGGCCCGCGAGTGGGTGGCGCCGGGTCGCGTCGCGCTGCTCTCCGGAGCGGCCGCCTCCGTCGGCGAAACGACCGCACGGTACCTGCTCTCGGTTGCCCTCGCGCTCCTCTGGTCCGAACTGCTCGCCCGGCCCGAGCGGTCGAAGACGTTCGTACTGCTCGATGAGACCCAGTGGTTTGGCCACGAAAGCCTCGCGGAGATGCTTCGGCTCGGCCGGCGCAGCAACGTCCATGTCGTGCTCGCCACTCAGGCGCTCGCCTCGCTGCCGCCCACGGTCGCCGAAGCCGTCTGGACGAACGTCGCCGACTTCGTCTCGTTCCGGGGTTCGTTCGACGAAGCGCGGGAGCTCGCCCGCGTCGGGGACGGGGTCCGTCCCGAGGCGATCCTTTCGCTGGCCCGGGGAGAGGCCGCCGTGCTCCTGGGGAAAGGCGCTTCCGTGCGTTGGGTGAAGACCGCCCGAGTCCCCCCGAGCACGCCCGCGCCTCGCGCCGGGCCCTCCGGCCCCACGGGCTTACCCCCGAGTCCCGATACGGTCCCCGCACCCGCGAACCTGACCCCGGGCGGCGAGACCGAGGTGCCGGGGGAACCCGGACCGGGTGTCGCCGCGGTGATCGCTCTGTTACGGCGCACGGCCGAGGAGGGAAAACCGTCGGAGCCGTTCGCGGTCTCGTTGCCCTCGCTCCGACGAGCGGTCGACCCGACCGGCGCCGCGGTGCGCGCCGCCGGTAGTTGGCTCCGGCACGTCGGGGCGATCACGCGAGCGGCCCGCGACGACGCTGGGGCGGTCTGGTGGATCGACCCGGGACGACTCGCCGGGGCGTTCGACCCCCGAGACCCGGAGCACCGTCCACCGGCGGAAGACGAAGCAAAATCCTAAAGGGGTCGGAGAAGCTCGATTCTGTCGATGGATTCTCCGGCGGAACCCGCGCCCGCGGCGCCCCGGGCGCTGATGGCCCCGGCCACGATCCTGGAGCGGTGCGCGACCGGGATCTCGGGGCTGGACGACATTCTCGGGGGAGGAATCCCGCGCGGGAACATGGTCCTGGTCGCGGGCAGCGTCGGGACCGGCAAGACCACGCTCTGTCTCGAGTTCCTCGTACGGGGGGCGGAACGGGGGGAGCGGTCGCTGTTCCTCTCCGTGACCGAGGCGTCCGAGAAGCTGATCCAGAACCTCTCGACCTTCGAGTTCTTCCGGGCGGACCTCGTGAGCGACGGCTCGCTCGTCTTCGTCGACCTCCCGATGCTCTACGACAAGCTCGGGCTCGAGCACGAGGAGATGACGGCCGACGAGGTCGACATCCTCCTCCGCACGATCCACGACCTGGTCGAGACGCTCGGCGTGAAGCGGCTGGTGCTCGACAGCCTGACGTCGGTGTGCTACCGGATCCGACGCGACGAGGCGATCCGGGACTTCATGCTCCGGCTCGGCCAGATGCTGAACGACCTCGGATGCACCTCGCTCCTGGTCTCCGAGATCGGCCCGACGCAGGGACGGTACTCGATGCACGGCGTCGAGGAGGCGATCGTCGACGGCGTGGTCCTCCTGTGGAACACCCGGCGGTCGGGCGACATCCTGCGCGTGCTCCAGATCGTCAAGATGCGCGGCACCGCCCACTCGCGAGCGCAGTACGTGAT
>JASHWZ010000028.1 GCA_030043865.1 Thermoplasmata archaeon
CCCGACGGGGCCCCGCACGATCTTGAGACGGGTGAGGTCCTCGGCCGGGACCTTGAGCTCCGAGAGCGAGACGAGCGCCTGGTAGGCCGCCTGCGCGTAGTTCACCGTGGTCTTCGTGTGGCCGTCGGTGAACCCCCAGGCGTCGGTGATCCCGGCGAACCGAAGGATCGGCTTCGCGACGTTCCCCACGGCGAGCCCGACCCCCCGCGGGGCGGGGCGCAGCGTCACCACGACCGATCCGACACGCGCGCGGATCTGGAACGGCAGCGAGTGGGGGCGACCGCATCCGCACTCCCAGCTGCCGTCGCCGCGGTACACCTCCACGATCTCGAGCTTCGCCCGGTCGATCGCCCGACGGATGGTCGGGCCGACCTCGCGACCCTTCGCCCGCCCGAGCCCGACGTACCCGTCGCCGTTCCCGACGACGACCGTGACCGCGAATTTGAACCGGCGGCCGGAGTCGGTCATCCGCTGGACCATGTTCACATCGAGGACCTCGTCGTGCAAGCCCGGGAGGAGCTTGTCGACGATCTGCGGCTCGCGGAGCGGAAGGCCCGTGGCGAGCGCCTGGGCCATCGTGGTGATCTCGTCGGAGAAGACCCGGCGGCCGAGCTCGGTCTTCGGGACCCACGGCGGGGGCGCCGGGGCCCCCGGCGGTCCGGCCGAAGGTCCCGGACGAGGCGGACCCTGGAGAGCGGCCGCGCTCATGCAGACGCCTCCGCGCGCTGGACGAGCTGGGGAAGCTTCAGCTTGTACGCCTCGACCGGTTGGGGTAGCGGCTTCGGGAGATGGGCGCCGTTCAGTCGGTCGCCCGAGGGGAAGTTCTCCTCCCCGTGCGGGATCTCGACGCCGGCGTCGAGCAGGCCCTTGAGCGCCGCCGCGAGCCGGCCGCCCTGCGACGGGTGGCGCGGCCCCAGGTCCAGCACGGCGCTCTCGGCGCCGGACCCTTTCGCGCGCAGCCCGGCGAGGTAGGCGGTCAGGTACGCCGCGGGCGTCGAGGCGAGGCTCGTCGACGGGAACGCGAGCGCGCCGAGCTCCCGGCTGTCGGCGGCGGCGACGACGCGGTCGCCGGCGGGGTCGAACCGCACGATCGACACGAGGACGCGGTGGTTCGAGAGGCGGACGACCGCCCGCTCGTCGCCCGACTTGAGGAGCCGGAGGCGGACCCGATAGTCCGTCTTCCCCTCCCGGCGTCGGCGGAACGGCACCCGGTAGCGCGGTCCGACGCTCACGCCGCTCCCTCCTTGAGGTGGCCCGCCAGACGGAGGTTCGCGAGCAGGTGGGCGCGGCTGCGGAACATCCCGCCCTTCGCGCGCCGGTAGAACTCCCGATAGACCGTGGGGGTGATCTTGCGCTGGGCGCGCAGCTCCGCGAGCGTCTCGCGCTGCGCACGGATCCGCCGGATCCACCGCTCCTTGCGGGGAACGCGGGAGAACGGGGTGCCGCGCCGCGATCCCGGCCCGGAGTGCCGGCCCTTCGCCACTTCGAGCGCGTGCTTCCGGGCGCGGACCCGGGACGTTCCCTGGATCGGCTTCCTCCGGATGACGCCGGCCTTGATCGCGCTGCGCAGATCGCTCCGGGTCACCGCGTCCGCGAGCTCCTCCTGGCTCGCCGGGTCGATCCAGACCCGGCCCTCACCGCACTTGAGCAGGGACGCGGCGAGCCGACGCTGGTTCGAGAGGTCGGGCATCCGTCCTACTCCTCCGAATCCGACTTCACGATCGGGTTGAGCACGCGGATCCCGAGCTTGCGCGCCGCCTCCTCGAGGACGAGGCGCCGGCGCGTGCCGACGGTGCGGGCGATGATCGCCGCCTGGGTCCGTCCGTCCAGCCCGTCGAGCTCGGACTCGGTGCGGACGAGCACCGGGCGGAAGCCGCTCGGAACGAGTCCCCGCACCCGGGCCGGGGAGCGGTACCCGATGCTCACGATGCGGGCGCGGTAGCCGTAGTGGCGCCGCTGCTTCGACTGCAGACCGCGCGGGCGACGCCAGGCGCCGTCCCGTCCGATCCGGAAGTACCGGTTCGCGGCCTGACGACCGAAGATCGGGCGCCGGCCGTCGAGCGCGTCGCGCAGGCGAAGGAGTTCGGCGGTCCGGGGGGCGACCGCCGCCCGGCGCGGGGTCCGGGGGCCTTCGACCTCCTCGTCCTTCACCGGGTCGACCGGCGTCTCGGCCGGGGGGGTCGCGGGCGCCTTGGCGGCGGCCGCCCTCGACCGCCGGGGCTTCGGCGGGGCCGGCGGGGACGCCGTCGCGGGCTCCGTCGTCGAGGCCGGGGTCTCGGGCTCGTCGGGCATCAGGCGGCCTCCTTGAGGTGAGCCCGCTCCACGAGGTAGATCCCGTCCTGGAAGACGCGCGGATCGTAGTCGCGGATGTGGGTCACCCGCTCGATGTTCGCCGCGCTCTGGCCGACCTGCTCGACGTCGTGCCCCGAGAGGACGACGAACTCGCCGTCGACCGTCGCCTTCGTGCCGGGGACGAGCCGGGTCGTGCGCGGGTACTTCTCGCCCAGGAAGTTCTCGATGACGAGCTCCTCGCCGCGGACCTGCACCTTCATCGGGAAGTGCGCGGCGACGACCTTCATCTTCGCCTCGACCCCGACGGTGAGCCCGCCGGCGAGGTTCCGCACGTGCGCGGCCCACGTCTTGAGGAGCGCCTGCGCATGGCGCCGGTTCGGCGGGATCCGCAGGACGAGCGTCACGCTCCCGGCACCGGTCTCGAAGCCGAGCGCGTCGCCCGGGAACGGTCGGGAGATCGTCCCGAGCGGCCCCTTCGCGGAGAGGACGCCGTGGGCTACCGTGAACGTGACCCCCTTCGGGACCTCGACGGTCTCGCGGCTGCGGTCCGGTTCAGTAGACATAGGCGAGCAGCCGACCTCCGATCTTGAGCTCCCGGGCCTCCTGGTGCGAGAGGACGCCGCGGTTCGTGGAGAGGACGAGGAGGCCGAAGTCCTGGGCGGGAAGGAACCGGGCCTCGTAGCGCTCGAGGCCCGCGTACGGCACGGCGAGACGGGGCTTGATCACGCCGCAGGAGTTGATCCGGCGGGAGAGCTTCACGTCGTACTTGCCGCCGCGTCCCGTCGGGACGAACGTGAACTCCTCGATGTACCGGTGCTCGCGGAAGATCCGGAGGACCTCCGCGATCAGCTTCGAGGTCGGGGCGAGCTCGACGCTCGGCTTCCCGTCCTGGTCGGCGTGACGGAGGGTCACGAGCGCGTCGTTGAGAAGGTCGTGCTGCACGGGGAACCCTCCTACTGGTACTTACGGAACCCGAGGTCCATCGCGACCTCGCGGAAGCACTGGCGGCAGACGTGCAGGCCGTAGCGGCGGACGATCCCCCGCTTGCGGTCGCAGCGTAGGCAGCCGTCCTTCCGCCCGAAACGCTTCTTCGGCTTCGACATCGCTCACTCCAACACGGTGACGCGGAACTGCTGCTCGAGGAACGCGCGCGTCTCCGCCGCGGTCGAGCGGATCGACCGGGGGATCGGTCGCGACTGGTGCCGCCGCTGGCGGACCCGGTAGCCCGAGCGGCCGACCTCGACCGCGACGTCCATCCCGTGGATGCCGATCTGGGGGTCGTACTTCATCCCGGTGAAGTCGGTGTAGTCAGCGATCCCGAACGAGAAGTTGCCGTACCGGTCGATCGAGTCGACGTCGAGCTGGCGGTCGCGGGCCTCGAACGCGCGGCCGAGGAAGTCGGACGCGGTCGGTCCGCGGAGCGTCACCTTCGCGCCGATCTCCTGGCCCTTGCGGATCCCGAAGTCGCGGTTCGTGGAATGCGACCGGGTCGCGATCGGCTTCTGGTGGGTGACCATCTCGAGGACCTTCTCCGCCTTCGTCCGGTTCTCCCCGGACTCCCCGACGCCGGCGTTCACGACGATCTTGATGATCCGGATCGCGCGGTGCGGGTTCGCCGTCCCCGGGGCGGCGGGCGTAGGCGGGGCGTCCGGGCTCATCGGTCGACCCCCTCGGCGATCGTGACCTCGGGAGCGCCCTGGCCGACGACGAAGACGTATTCCTTCACCGTCGCGAACCCCTCCTTGAAGTGGACCAGGTTCGGCTGGGAGGAGTTCCGCACCTCGACCCGGTCGACGCGCGCGAGCTCGCCGACGTGCGTCCCGCCCGCGACGTACGCGAGGGCGCCGCTCGCGAGCGGCAGGTGCTCCACGACCTTCTGGGCGGGGAGCTCGAGCTTCAGGGAGTCGCCGACCCGGTACGGGCTGTTCGCCGCGACCAGGAGGTTCCGTCCGTCGTGGAGCGTCACCTCGACCCGACCCGCCCGGACGGCGTGCTTGAACCGGACCCGGCCGAGCTTGACGGACGCCTCCGCGGCCGGGATCGCGACCAGCACCAGCTTGCCTCGGCGGTTCTTCACGACGCGGAAGTGGGCGTTCAGCGGCGCGGCGAACGAGAGCGTGTCCATGATCCCGAGCCCCCGGTCGAGGTCCTTCGCGATCTTCCCGTCGACCCGCACGACCCCCGAGCGGACGAGGAGCCGGGCCTCCCGGGCGCTCGTGACGATGTGGCGAAGGTCGCGCAGGACGAGGAGGAGCGGGATCGACTGTTCTTGCGCGTGCGGCCCGGGACCGGGGCGCTTCACCCACTTCGTCCCCTTCCGGGGCACGGTCCAGCTGCGCGGGGCGGCCCGGCGCTTCAGGCGGAACGTCACGGGTCCGCCTCCGCCTCGTCGACGTCCGCGTCGGCGGCAGCCGTCTCGGTCGGGGCCGCCGCCTTCGCCGCCCGCTTCGCGCGGGGCTTCGGCGGCTCGGGCTCGGCCGGAGCGGCGGGCGCCTCGGGCACCGGCGCGCTCTCCTCGGCCTCCTCGCCCTCGGGGTGCTCGCCGCGCTCCTCGGGGGTGACGTCCTCGTCCGCGACCTTGAGGACGCGGCGGCGCCACGGGTCCGAGAGGTTCAGCCGGGTGATCACGAGATGGCTCGTTCGGATCGGGAGCGGCTTCAGCTTGTCCTCCCCGGTCTTCAGCGTGACGTTGTCGAGGATCACGGAGTAGCCGCGGCGGTCGACCTTCGCGACCCGTTCCTCCCGTCCGACGAAGCTGCCCGACAGCACCCGGACGGTGTCGCCCTTCCTCAGCGGCACCGAGCGCGCGTGGAACCGGCCGCGCAGGTCCTTCGAGAGCGGGACCGTCATCCGCCGGCGCCGCTCGAACGGCCGGGCCGTGTAGAGCGCCTTGCGCTGGCGGCGCGGGGAGTGCGGCGAGGAACGCATCGACCGAGCCCTCCTAGACGATGATCGACGAGGCGGCCGCGATCCGCGGCCAGCGCTCGGCGGCCTCCTTCGCCACCGGGCCCTTGATCTGGGAGCCCTTGATCTCGCCGGTCTCGGTCGTGATGACCGCGGCGTTGTCCTCGAACTGGAGCCGCGTCCCGTCCGGCCGTCGGAACGGCGCGCGGGACCGGACGATCACGGCGTGGACCACCTGCTTGCGCATCTCGGGCGTCCCCTTCTTCACAGAGACGACCACGAGGTCGGCGAGCCCCGCCCGAGGGTACCGGCGATGGGTGCCGTGCCAGTTCATCACGGAGATGATCTCGACGACCTTCGCGCCGGTGTTGTCGACGCACTCGAGGCGCGCGCCCTTCGGGAGGGGGCGGCCGCGGCGACCGGCGAGCCCCTTCATGCCGGGGCCTCCTTCGCGGGCGGCGGAGCGGCCGGCGGCACCGCCTCCTCGCTCTCGACGCGGAGCTCGGCCTCGCCGAGGTCCTCGACGATGCAGAACGCGACCAGCTTCGAGAGCGGTCGGGTCTCGGCGATCCGGACCCGGTGCCCGACCGGCACGTGCAGGCACGCCGGGGCGTGCGCGAGGTACCGGCGGCGCCGCTTCTCGTACCGCTCGAACTTCGGGACGAAGTGGAGGAGCGTCCGCTCGACGACCGCGGTGCGCTGCATCGAGGTCGAGACGACCGTCCCCTCGAGCACCTGGCCGCGGAGCGAGAGGCGGCCGTGGAACGGGCAGTGGCGGTCGTCGCACCGGGTCTTCGGGGCGCGCACGTCGAGGCCGATGTCGCGAGCGCGACGCGACGGCGGGGTACGGGTCGGGGTCATCGGATCCTCCGAGGACCACCGGTCAAGAGCCGCTTCGTGCGGTCCTCGGGACGCACGCGAAGGAGCTCGCCTCTTAACGGTAACTCTCCGGCGCCGAGGACGATCGTCCCCTCGAGGCCGGTCTTCGGCACGCGCACCGTCCGCGTCCCGCCCGCCCGACGAACGACGAACGTGGAGAGCGTCTCGTCCACGATCGTCCCCTCCAGCGGTGCGGCGCGGCCCCGACCGGCGGGGATCGAGACCGAGGCGCCGAGGAGCTCGCCGGCGAGCGCCTCCAGCTCCGCGCGATCCCGCGGAACCTTCCGGCCCGAACCCTCCGACATCGGTGCACCTCCGACCCTCCCTTACGGGCGGCGGGCCCCCCGGGTCGCGGTCTGGCGGGACCGCTCGTTGAGGACGGTGAGCGCGCGAGCGACGTTCGTCCGGAGCGCCCGCATGCGGCCGGGACTCGGCGGCGCGCCGCCCATGGCGGCGACCCCGCGCTCCCGCAGGAGGTCGTTCTCGGCGTCGGAGACCCTCCGGCGCAGGTCGGCGTCCGAGAGGTCCCGGAGCTCCTTCATCCGGAGCAGCGTCATGGCGTCCCCGGGGTGTCCGGCACTTCCGCCGGCGGAAGCCCGGCCGGGGCCTCCTCGACCGGCGGCAGCTCCGCCGGCGCCGCCTTCGGCCGCTCTTCGACGCCCTTCACGACGATCTCGTCCGGCAGCTTCGCCGTCGGGCGCATGATCCAGACGTTGACGCCGATGACGCCGGGCTTGAGACGGGCCTGGTAGAACCCCTTGTCGATCCAGAGGTGGACGGCCTCGCCGCAGTACTTGATCGTGCCGGCCTTGAACCGCTCGGTCCGGTGGCGCTCGCCGGTCAGCTTGCCGGAGAGGATCACCTGGCAGCCGCGGGCGCCGGACTCCATGATGCGGCGCACGGTCGAGTGACCGGCCCGACGGAAGTGCCAGCCGCGCTCCAACGTCGAGGCGAGCTTCTCGCTCATCAGTTGGGCGTTCAGGCTCGGCTGGCGCTCCTCTTGGACCTCGATCTGCGGGTTGTCGAGCTGGAACCGGTGCTGGATGTCCTCGGTGAGCCGCTTGATCAGCTCGCCGCGGTGCCCGATGAGGATCCCGGGGCGCTCGCAGATCAGCGTGACCCGCGTGCCCATCGGCGTGCGGTTGATCTCGAGACCACCGAAGCCGGCGCGGGCGCTCTCCTGCACGAGGTAGTCCTTGAGCAGCACCCGGCGCATCGCCTCCTGGATGACCTTCTGCTCCGCGCTCATGCCGCCTCCTTCCGCTCGGCGAGGACGATCTCGACGTTCGTGGTCTGCTCGTTCCAGGCGGTCGCGCG
>JASHWZ010000185.1 GCA_030043865.1 Thermoplasmata archaeon
GCGAGACCGGTTCCGAGCATCGCTCCGACGAGCGCCTGGTTGAGCGAGGTGAAGTAGCCGAACGCGACCGAGACGAGGATCACCGTCGACTGAGCGAGTTGCGATGCGACCGCCATCCGCGCGTCGAGTCGGACGAGGTCGAAGGCGACCGTTTTCAGGATCGGCTGGCCCCAGGTGACCACGCCGACCGCGAGTCCGACGCCGCCGATCGTTCCCGCAAGAAGGAGGCCGAAGAGACCGGTCATCACGAACGCGCCCGACGCGTTCGCGACATCGTTCGCCCCCATGGCGAAGGAGGCGGCGGCGCCGACCCCGACCAGCCCGAGAACCGTGACCCGACCCAACGACGCCGTGCGGGGCGCGGGCGGGCCGATCCGGTCCGCCGCACGGACGAACAGGAAGCCAAGTCCGAACGCCGCGAACGGGGCCGCCGCCCAGAGCGCCAGCAGCGTACCGATCGTCCGAGTGTCGATCGGGAGCCCCGCGGCGACCCCGGCCCCGATCGTGGAGAAGACGAAGATCTGGATCGTGGAGGTCGGCAGCGTGAGGAAGTTGTACGCGCTCGTGAGGACGAGGGAGGCGCTGACGATGGCCAGCGCGAGCCCGAGGGCGACGGTCCCGGTCGGGAGGATGCCGTGTCCGACCGTCGACTCGACACCGGCGCTCGCGAGCGCCGCCCCGAGGAACGCGAGCGGGGCCATCAGGAGCAGCGCGGGCCCGGGACGGATCGCGCCCGCCGCGTAGGGCATCCCCATGCACGCCCCCGTGTAGTGGGCGCCGATGCTCACTGCGAACCCGAATGCGACCGCGACCAGGAGGTCGACCGTCCCGTTCAAGACCCCTCGGAGCCGCGAGTGAGCGCAGTTCGGGTGCGGATATGGCCCCGGCGGGCGCCGATCCGTACGCGGTCGGACCGCGACCGTGCCCGAAGGACCGATCGGGCGGAGGGAAAGAACAAGGCCCTCGAACGTTACCGGCGACCGGCGAAACGAGGTCGGGTCGGGCGATGATCAACGCGGACCTCGCGCTCCTGCTGCTGGCGGGGATCGCGTTCACCGGATTCGTGCTCGACGCACTGTTCGAGCGGATCCGAATCTCGAGCATCCTGCCCCTCCTCCTGCTCGGGGTCGTCCTGGTCCGGGTCGGGCTCGTCCCGCCGGACACCCTCGCGCTGCTCGACTCGGTGATCCCATTCGTCGTGGCGCTGACGATCGCCTTCATCCTCTTCTCGGTGGGGCTCGAGATCCGCCTCGCGGACCTCTACCGGGTCGTCGGTCGAGCGACCGGCTACACGCTGGTCGTGCAGACGGCGACCGGGGTCGCCCTCTCCCTGCTCGCGTACGTCGCCTTCCACTGGGAGCTCCTGATCTGCTTCGTCTTCGGCTTCGGGCTCTCGGGACCCAGCAGCGTCGCCGTCCCGGTGCTCGTGCGGACCGCGCGCATGCCGGCGGACCTCAAGACGACGCTCCTGTTCGAGTCGGTGCTCTCGGACGTGTTGCAGCTGATCGTGCCGCTCACGCTCGTCGGTCTCCTCGTCTCGGGCAACTTCGCTCCCGTTCGACTCGGCGAGACGCTCGCGCTGACGATCTTCGGCTCCGCCGGCGCGGGCATCCTCCTCGGGCTCGCCTGGCTCTACGTGCTCGACCGGATCCGGGACTTCGCCTCGGGCTACAACTGGACGCTGACGATCACCATGGTCCTCGCCACGTACGGACTCGCCGACATCGCGGGGTTGAGCGCCGCGATCACGATCTTCGTCTTCGGCCTCACCATCGGCAACGCGCTCCTGTTCGACGCCGAGAAGCGGGGCGCGACCGCGCGGCCGCTCGCCGCCCCCGGGATCCTCGCTCGGTCCCTCGAGCGCGTGCGGGCGACCCTCGGGCTGTCGACGTCCACGCTCGACATCGAGCAGATCCAGCAGGTGCACAAGGAGGTGGCGTTCTTCGCCTCGTCGTTCTTCTTCGTCTATCTCGGCGTCCTCTTCCATACGTCGTCCCTCGACCCGGTGCTCGTGGGCGTGACGATCGCGATCGCGTTCGTGATGCTGGGCGTCCGCTACCTCCTGCTCCCGCTGCTCGCGGCCTACATGGACACCGAGCCCGCGGCGCGTCGCTCCCAGCGCGCGCTGGTCGCGTTCAACATCTCGCGGGGGCTCGCGGCCGCGGTGATCGCGACGATCCCGCTCTCCTACGGGCTCGTCATCCCCGGGTTCCTCGACGCGATGTTCCTCGCGATCCTGTTCTCCACCGTCGTCTCGACGATCGGGATCTTCGTCTACTACCATCCCGGCCCGCCCGACGTTCCGGTCCCGGCGGTCGCCGCGGACGGATAACCATCCCCGCGGCGGCCTCAATGTTCAAGTAAGCCGTCGCGGGTCCGGGGTCGCCATGCCCGCCGAGAAGGGTACCGAGCGGAGCGATAGCCTGTTGCCCGAGCCGAGCGGCGGGGACGGTGCCCAGCTCGTCGACCGGATCGTCGAAGAGCTCGACCTCCTGGCGCGCAACGTGGACATCGTGGAGAAGCTGTCGAAGAGCCCGCCGACCGGCATCATCCGGCTCTCGGAAGCGCTCCACCTGCCGATCCACAAGACGCGGTACTCGCTCCACCTCCTCGAGCGGGAGGGCGTCATCCAGCCGTCGGCGGACGGCGCGGTGGTCACGGAGAAAGCCCGTGAGTTCTGGAGCAACCTCGACAAGAGCCTCGACCGGATGACCGTTCTCGTCCGGCAGCTGAAGGAACGCGCCGCCGAGCACGACGCCCGGCCGCCGGCGGGTCGGAAAGGCTATTAGCGCGATGCTGGGTCGGCGCCGCCGGTGCCGCCGTAGCTCAGCGGCAGAGCGCTCGGCTGTTAACCGAAGGGTCAGCGGTTCAAACGGCGACCGGCATCGCGCCGCCCGCCGGAAACTCCGCTCGGCGGCGCCCTCCTCCTGCTCCCGATGGGCCCGTAGCTTAGCCCGGCTCAGAGCGACCGGCTCATAACCGGTCGGTCGGCGGTTCAAATCCGTCCGGGCCCACTCTCCCGTCCAATTCCGGCGGCCCAACGTCGGTGAGCGCGGACCACCGCGGGCCCCGGGCGGTCGGGGAGCTCAGGCCTCGCCCTCGGCGTCGGGGGCGCGACGGCCCCGCGTTCGCCCGAGCTCGATCAGCGCGACGAGCGTCGCGCGGGTCTGCTCGACCTTCGCCCGTCCGACGCGGGCGAGGAGCTGGCGGTCGACCCGCTCGATCGCGGCCCGGGCGGCGGCCGCCGAAGACCGACCCCGCTCGGTGAGCACGAGCCGGATGCGCCGCCGGTCCTTCAGGTCCTGCTTCCGCTCGAGATAGCCGCGCACCACGAGGCGGTCGAGCACCTGGCTGACCGCCTGCTTCGAGACGCCCATCCACTCCACGACCGCCTCGACCGAGGCGTCCGACCAGCTCATCGCGCTCAGGATGAACCCGCCGGCCCGGGGCAGGTCGTCGCAGCCGATCGCTTCCTGGGCACGCCGCACGGCCTGACCGTACGTGCGGCGGGCCGCCCGGACCAACGCGGACAGCGGGACGTCGTCGTAGGTGCCGGGACCGGTGGGCAACTTGGCCATTAGTCAATATTATAGACAGTCAAGTATTTGAACCTGTCTCCTTCGCACGGCCGGTACGTGCGGGGATAGGGAGAGAAGGGGTTGGACCGGAGCGGATTACCCGCAGCCGCACCCACCGGCGCCGCAACCGCAGCCGCCCGCCTCGGACCCACCGTGACCCTCGGTCGAGGTGGGGAGATGGGGGGCGTCGATCTTGAAACCGGTGGCGTTCAGGTCCTGGACGAAGTCGATTCTCGCGCCCATCAGGAGCTCGGCGCTCAGGTCGTCCACGACGATCGAGAACCCATCGACCTGGACGACTTGGTCCCCGTTGCGGGGCTTGTCGAACGCCATCCCGAACGACGGGCCGTGACCGCCCCCGCCGCCGCCGCATCCGCACCCTCCGCCGCCGGAGCCGCAGCCACAGCCGCCGCCGCCGCCCCCGCTTGACTGAAGGTAGACGCGGACCGCGGTGCCGGGCGCCTGGCCCTTGATCAAGGTCCGAACCTGGTCCTGCGCTTCCCGGGTCACTTCCAATTTGAGACTATTACTATCGCTCATTCCTGGGGCCCTCCTCCGTTACCCCGAGATTCGTACCGGGACGGTTGTATAAAGGTTCGAGGCTCGGGTCGCCGGCTACGCCGAGAACGACTTCCCGCAGGAGCAGGTCTCCTTCGCGTTGGGATTGAAGATCTTGAACCCCGACGCCTCGAGACCGAGCAGGTAGTCGACCTTGAGCCCCTCGAGCAGCGGGGCGCTCGCCTTGTCGACCACGACCGTGAGCCCGTTCGACTGGAACGCGACCTCGTCGCCGCTCTCCCGGCGGTCGAACGACATGCCGTAGGTGAGCCCCGAGCAGCCGCCGCCCTGGACGTAGATGCGGAGCGCGGCGCCGGGCTTCCCTTGCTTCTCCATGATCTTCATCACCTGCTCCCGGGCGCTGGGAGTGACCTCGATGGTGACCATGGTCCGACCTCGGACCGACTAGTTCCTGAAGGGTGTAAAAGACTTGCTTTCTCGTGCGCCACCTGCGCACGCTTGCCGCCCGACGCTTATCTACGGCGGGGCCGTGCGCGGCGTCGATGTGCCGACTGTTCGGCCTCCTCACCGAGCGTGATGAGAAGGCGACCCCGTGGCTCGTCCGTTCCGACCGCTCGCTGCTCCGCCAGTCGAACGTCTCGCCCGAGACGGCCCAGAAGGATGGCTGGGGGATCGGTTGGTTCACGGACGAAGGGCGGGCCCGGGTCGAGAAGGGGACCGGTCCCGCGTACGCCGAGGGCGAGCGCGAGCGGTTCGTCCAGGCGGCCCAAGACGCGGACGGGCCGCTCGTCCTTGGGCACCTGCGCCACGCGAGCAATCCCCTCAACCTCCCCCCCGAGCAGCTGATCGGCCTCGCGAACAGCCAGCCGTTCGACACCCACACGACGATGTTCGTCCACAATGGTTCGATCCCGTTCCCGACCGAAACCCGTCCGTTCCTCGGCGTCCACGAGCCGAAGGTGAAGGGCGTCAACGATAGCGAGGTCCTGTTCTGGCTCCTCTACCGGAACACCGAGGAGCACGGGGACCCGCTCGGCGGGTACGTCCGGACCGTCGAGGACCTGGTGCGCGTCTGGGAGGCGGAGGGGCGCCCGGCGATCCCGCCGTTCTCGGCCCTCAACGTGATCTTCACCCGGGGCCCCGACGAGCTCTGGGCGTTCGCCCTGTGGACCGGGGACCACGGCACAGGGCTGTTCGACGAGCGGCGACGGTACTTCGAGATGACGTACGCGGCGACGCCGCACCGAGTCGTCGTCGGGAGCGAGCCGTTCGACGGCCAGCCGGGAACCTGGCGTTCGCTGCCGAGCGGCTACTATCTCTCCGCGAAGCGCGAGGACGGACACGTCACGGTGCTCACGGGGCGCACCCCGATCCCCGAGTCGCTCGAGATCCGGCCGCCCCCCACGTAGGGGACCGCGGCAGAGGCGGCCGAGACCGAGCGCCGCCGATGCCGAGCGAGATGCTCTCCGGCCCGGACCTCGGCGCCGGGTTCCTGCACCAGCTGACGACCGACCGCGACGGGGATCGGACGACGTTCACGTACCACGCTCAGGACGGGGGACAGGACGCGAACGGCCCCCCGAAGGGGCCGCTCAATGTCTTCGGCTTCGTTCATCCCGCGACCCCGTGTCCGTTCGGGGGCCCCCGGTGCTGGCACCGACGCTTTCTCGTCCCGTTCTCCGAAACGCCGCGCGTCCGGCAATGCTACAACCGGAACCGGTTCGTTCTCCAGACGATGATCGACCAGGCGTACGCCGGTGCCGCCGTGCCCGTGGAGTCAACGCTCGTCGAAGTGATCGCACGGCTCGACCGGCTCGGTCCCCCCGCGTCGGCGGAGTGGTTCGTCGGGGGGTCGACCGGCGCGTGGCTCCTCGGGGCGAAGCTCGCCCCGCGCGACATCGACCTCGGGACGAGCCGGGCCGGCGTCGACCGATTGGGCGAGCTGTTCGCGGAGTATCTCATCGAGCCCGTGGCGACCACCGACCGGCCGTCCGGGGGGATCGTGCGGGGCGCGCGCGCGTTCGTCGGGACGTTCGCCGAGGGGGCCCGGCTCGAATGGTCGGTGCCGCTCGACCCCGCCGCCGAGCTCCCCCTCTACGAGTGGAGCGGACGACCGGGCGTCGCTCGGCTCACGGTCGCCACGTTCCACGGTCGGACGGTCCGAGTGAGCCGCCCGGAGTACGCGCTGGTGCGGGCCTCGGAGAAGGGGGCGAGCGACCGGCTCCCGGCGCTCACCGACCTGGTCCGGAGCCTGGGGGCGGACCGGGAGCTCCTCGACGTCCTGCTCGAGCGCTCTCGCCTCCTCCCCGCCGCCCGGGCGGAGATCCGGCGGTCGGCGGTCGGATAACCGGAGCCGGGCCGGCGGTTCCGGTCGAGCCTCACCTTCATAGCCTCGGTCCCCGGGGAGAGGGGCGATGCTAGCTCCGAAGGTCGCCGCCCCGGTCGCCGAGCACCTGACCCCCCACGACCTCGTGACGTACTTCCGCTGCCCGTACGAGATGGAGCTCGTCCGGGCGAGCCACGCTCGGACGATCACGGGGGGACCGGGGGTCGTGCGCACACCGCCCGACGTCGTTCCGCTCCGGCACTCCCCGATGTTCGCCCCCCCGATGGGCCGGGTCGTCGTGACCGAAGGACGTCTCGACCTCGACGACCGCGACGTGCTCGTCTACGAGGACGAGGGGGAGGACGACCTGCCGGTCCTGTTCCCGCCCGAGCGGGTCCGTCTCGACAGCCGGTTCCGCAACGGAGGCCGGACCCTGGTCGACCGCGAGCTCGGTATCGCCGGCCGCCCGGACCTGATCGTCCAGCGGGCCGACGGCTCGCTGGTACCGGTCGAGTACAAGGAGACCCACCTGTTCGTCGGCTACCACGAGGCGCACGGGCGCCTTTTCGACACCGTCCAGGTCGTCGCCGAGTGCCGGCTCGTCGAGGCGGCGTTCGGCCGGAAGGTCCCGTACGGGGTCGT
>JASHWZ010000186.1 GCA_030043865.1 Thermoplasmata archaeon
GTCGACGTCACGACGTCGGTGATCGACTCGCTGGAAGCGCCGCCGCTGCTCGAGATGGTCCGGCACCCCGAGACCCGGCCCGTCTCGTTGCTCGAGCTCGTCCGCGCCTTCGGCGAGGCCGAGGCGGACGCTCGCCGGGCGGTGCGGCTCCAGGAGCTGCGCGACCGGCTCCGCGAGGAGCAGCGCGCGCCGCCCGAGGTCCTGGTCCACGGCGACCTCCCCGAGCACGACCTCGCCGACACCTGGGCGGCGGCCCTCCGCCACCCGATCGGCGAGCAGTTCCCGCTGCTCGACCTCTGGAACCCGCTCACCGGACGCGACCGGCTCGTCGCGATCTTCCTCGCCGCCCTGTTCCTCGCCCGCGAGCGGTCGATCGACCTCTGCCAGGCCGCGCTGGGCGAGAGCCCGGTGATGCTCGTCCGGCTCACGGACGCGCGGGTCGTCGTGCGGGAGGCGAACTAGCGATGCCGTCGAAGCTTGACGACCTGGTCTTCCAGGTCGAAGCGGTCCTGTTCGCCGCCGGAAAGCCGATGAGCGTGAAGGAGCTCACGGACGCCCTCGGCGTGGGCGATTACCGCCCCGTCCTCGCGGCGGTGCGCACGCTCGAGAAGACGTACGCGAACCGGCAGTCGGCGCTCGAAGTGCGCCGCGTCGGCGACCGGTACGCGCTGCAGCTCGAAGAACGGTACGTGCCCGCCGTCCACTCGGTGACCCCGGTGGAGATGGCCCCGCGCACCGTCCGGGCGCTCACGCTCATCGCCTACCATCAGCCGATCCTGCAGAGCCACCTCGTGCGGATGATCGGAGAGGTCGCGTACGAGGAGGTCCAGCATCTGCGCACCCTCGGGCTCGTGCACACCGAGGCGAAGGGCTCGACGCTCGAGCTCACGACCACGCGCCGCTTCGCGGAGTACTTCGGGATCTCCTCGACGCGTCCCGAGGAGATCCGGCGGTTCCTCGAGCAGAAGCTCGGCGTGGCGCACAGCCCGCCGACGGCGCCCGCGACGCCCGACGTGGGGGTCGCTGCGCCGGAATCGGTGGCCGAGCCCGCCACGCCCGAGGCCGCCGTGGCTCCGGCGGAAACTCCGCCCGCCCCGTAACGACGCCCCGCGGACCTACGCTCGGTAGCCTTCCCACGACGGACGGCGCGTCGCTCCCCTCGATCCGAGACGCCGGGCCGGGCCCGGTTCGACGCGGCGACGTCACAGGGCGCCGCAGCGCGGGCACCGGACCGGCTCCGCGGGACGGATTGCGCCGCAGTACGGACAGAGGAACGTCGGGCCGCCGTACGCCGAGGAAGGGAACGTGCCGGGAGCGGGAGGAGGGAGCACCGCCGCGGGCGGGGGCGGCGGCGGGTTCCGCTCCGACCGGGACGGCCGGGCCATCGCGATCACGAGCACGATGGCGACGACCGCCCCGACCCCGAAGATGATGAAGATCTCCGTCCACGGGACCCCGGGGGGCGGCGCCGGAGTCGGCAGCGTCGGGGTCGGCCCCGTGTACTGGTAATCCCGGATCGCCGGGGTGGCGTCGGCCGCGTAGAGCAGCGGGGCCAGGGGGAGGCCCCATCCGGTCGTCGCGTCCCAGCCGGGCGTCGCCGAGAAGAAGTAGTTCGACCCGTTCGTCACGTCGTAGAACGGGTCCGTCGGTCCCGGATGCGCGGCGAAGTAGCTCGCGATCCGGTAGATCTCGGGGGCGATGAACCCGAACCGGTGGTCCGCTACCGCGATGACGTCCGCGAGGAGTCCCGCGAAGGCCGGCGCGGCGATGCTGGTGCCCTCGAGCAGGGAGCCGTAGATGTTGCCGAACTGGTCGGCCTCCACGTAGGCGATCGTCGAGTTGGCGGGGAACGCGATGTCCGGAGCGGCGCGGTCGAGCGTCGAGAGTCCTTGCTGGACGGTGACGTTGACGATGTTCGGCTGGGCCGCCGAATGGAACTGCCATGTCGGCTCGGGGTAGATGACGCTCGCCCCGCCCTCGGTGCCCGAATACGCGCCGGGGCCGCCCGTGGTGTCCCACCATGCGGATACGTTCGCAAGCTCCCCGATCGTCGGGTCGAACCCGACCTCGATGGTCGTCGCGTTCACCCAGCCGACGGGGGTTCCCGTCAACCCGAACGAGACGCCGCCGACCGAGAGCACCCCGGAGGTGTTGAACGCGACCGAGGCGGGCCATACGAGCCATTGACCGTTGTCGCGGCCGGTGAGGCTGTTGGGCGCGTTCCCCTGGTCCCCGCTCGCCGCGACGACCGTGACGCCCTCCGCGGCCGCCTCCTCGAGCTCCTCGTTCCAGGTCGAGTCGTTCAGGTCCGTGATCCCGAACGAGGCCGACACCACGCCGAGCCGCGCGGGGGAGTAGTTGTACCCGAGGGCGGCCCCCAGGTCCTGGTCGAAGTACGCGGCGACGTCGGTATCGGAGGTCGCGGCTTCGAGCAGGCTCCCCGCGAAGTAGAAATTGTAGAGCGGCGCGCCGGGCGCCACGCTCCCCGCCATCTCGAGGTCGAGCGAGTTCTCGAACTCGTCCAGGGACGTGTCGTTCACCGCGCCGAACGAGCCCGGGAGCGGGGGCGTGATGCCCGAGATGTTCACGGGGACCCCGGTGAGGTTCGACTGCGGCCACTTCGACAGCGCCGACTCGTTGTCGAGAGTATCGTTGAAGTACGCATGGATCACCGCGGGGTCCCACGGCGGCGTGTTCGTGTTGTTGGTCGCGTTGTAGCCGCTCGCGAGGAGGGTCGCCACCGCCACGTTGGTCGGGAAGGTGGCGTTGATCGGGCTGATGACACTCCCGTTGCCCGGGAAGAGCAGGTTCGCCTTGAACGCCTGCGTAAAGTCCGAGCCGACGAACCACTGGGTGTTGGTCGAGTTGTTGAGCGCGAACTCATCCCGACCGGACTTCTCGACCGCCCGCACCGGGGTCGTCGAGCCGAGGTTCAGCGAGAGGCGAAAGTCCGGAGCGTTGCTGAGCCCCGAGATGCCCGCGACGAGCCCGCTCAGCGATCCGGGCAACGTCGGCGACCCGAGCGCGGTGTAGACCGGCGTCCCGTCGAGGGTGGAGAAGTAGACCATCCGGACGTCGAACAGCGCATCGACCGAGGCGACCGGAAGCGTCGCGACGACCGAGAGGCGGTCCGCCCCGACCGTGACGTTCCGCGCGCCCGCACCGTCGAGCACTCCGAGCACCGTGCCGAGCGTCCCCGAGGACGGTCCGAACTCCGACTCGAACTCGTCGTTGGAGAGATAGGCATGGTACATCGGGGACGATGGGTCCTCCACCTGCGCCAAGAACCACTCGAGCGCCCCGGGGTCGGGGTAGGCGATCGTTAGCGAGACCACGAGGTTCTTCGACGCGGGCAGCGGGACTACGGCGCTGCCGGTGGGCACGCGGACCGCGTCGGTGACGAGCCCGATGGCCGGCCGATCGGCCGGGGACGACGAGGCGGGGGCCACGCCCGCGGCGAGCGGTGAGCTCACCACGAGCACGGCGACCGCCATCGCGAGCATCGCGATGGGTGGACGCATCACGGATGGAAGGCAGCACACTCCTAATGAGGGCGACTCACCCGAAGGTTACCCAACCGGGCGACCCTCCAACCCTTTATTGGCAGGCGGGGTCCGGCCCGAAATGGCTTCGGCCGCTCCGGAGAAGTGCGTCTTCTGCGACATCGTCGCGGGGAAGGCGCCCGCCTACAAGGTCTACGAAGACGCGTCCACGCTCGCGTTCCTCGACCTGTTCCCGTTCACTCGGGGTCACCTCTTGGTGATTCCGAAGCGCCACGGCGCGCGGTTCACGGACTTCGCCCCGGAGGACCTGGCGGCGGTCGTGCGGACCCTGAGGACGATCTGTCGTAGAGCGGAACGATTGACTCCGGACTACAACGTCGCCCTCAACGCGGGCGCGAAGGCCGGACAGATCGTCTTTCATCTCCACTTCCACGTGATCCCGCGGTACGGGGAGGCGAACCCGTTCCACCCGGGTCGGCGGACCCGCATCACGGAGGAGGAGGCGGTCGGGGTCATGGCAGACCTCTCCGCCCCCTGAGGTCCGTCGTGAGCGAGGGCGTCCGTCCTCCGGCGGTCGCGGGCCAGTTCTACGCCGACTCGGGTGCCGAGCTGGCTCACCAGATCGAGCAGTGCTTTCTCGACGTGCGGGGCCCCGGGGAACTCCCGGCGCGACACCGGCGACCGGATCGCTCCTTGCGCGCGGCGGTCGTGCCGCATGCGGGCTACCCCTACTCCGGTCCGATCGCGGCCCGCGTCTACGCTCAGGTCGCCGCCGAGCGGGCTCCCGAGAGCGTGCTCGTGCTCGGCGTCGACCACCACGGGTACGGGAGCGGCGCGGCGCTGTCGGACCGGGATTGGTCGACCCCGCTCGGGCCCACGGCCGTCGACCACGACCTGGTGCGCGCGCTCGACCACCGCCCGCTCGCCGTCGACGAGGCGGCCCAGGCGGCGGAGCACTC
>JASHWZ010000187.1 GCA_030043865.1 Thermoplasmata archaeon
TCGCTGCACTTCTTCCGCGACGTCCTGAAGTTCCCGGCGGAGCGGATCCGCCTCTTCGAGAAGTCCGACGCCGAGCGGGCGTTCTACAACCGGATCCAGTTCGACGTCGAGGTCCACCTGGAGAGCCTGAACGGCTACAAGGAGCTCGGGGCGGTCCACTACCGCGGCGACTACGACCTCAGCCGGCACAGTCAGGGCTCGGGCCGCGACCTCGCCGTCTCCCGGACGGCGGGCGAGAAGCTCCTCCCGCACGTCCTCGAGCTCACGTTCGGCGTCGACCGGAACGTCTGGGCGCTCGCCGACGTCCACCTGGGGAAGGACGGGGACCGCACGCTCTGGCGGCTGCCACCGTACCTCGCGCCCGTGCCGGTCGGCGTCTTCCCGATGATCCCGAAGGAGCAGTCCGGCTACGCCTTGCGGCTCACCGATGCTCTCGCGGCCGCGGGCCTCCGGCCGCAGTACGACGCCGCCGGGACGATCGGGAAGCGCTACGCCCGGATGGACGAGGCCGGCACGCCGTTCTGCATCACGGTCGACGGGGCGACGCTCGCCGACGGCCCCGACCGCGACACGGTGACCCTCCGGGACCGGGACACGAAGGCGCAGGAGCGGGTCCGCGCCGCGGACCTCGTGGCGCGGATTCGTCCGACCCTCGAGCCTCCGCGGCCCCCGCGGGCGCCACCGCTCCCCTCGACCGCAGAATAACGGATATAGCTCCAGCCCCCTAGACGGCCCTCGATGGCGGCCGGAGGGACCCCTCCCCAGAGCCCACCTCCCTCGCCGACCCCGCTGATGCACCGCCAGTCGCGGTGGCTCGGCCAGGGGTACGCGGACATCACCAAGCTCCGGGAGCTCGCGGCGAAGCACGACCGGACCGCGGGCCGGATGAACCAGCGGGCGTCGCGGATCAACACGAAGATCGAGAAGCTGCGGCACCAGGCGACCCTCCTGCGGGAGAAGGGACAGCGAGTCCTCGCGGAGATCCCCGAGATCGAGCAGCAGATGAAGCAGCACGAGCGCGACATCGAGGCCGGCACGAACCGCGCCGGGGGCGGCCCGGTCGGCTCCGACGTCACGAACCTCCACTACCGGGTGCGCAAGCTCCAGCAGAAGATCGTGGACCGACAGCAGAAGGCGCGGACGCTCGAGCACCGCGCCGCGATGAAGAATCAGAAGACCGCCGAGTTGAAGGTGAAGGTCGACCGGTACCTCGAGGCCGCCCGGCTCGAGGAGCAGGAGGCGGTCGCCTACCGCCAGCGCGCCGACCGCCTGCAGATGATCACCGAGACGGACGTCGCCTCCGGCCTGAAGGCGAACGCCGCGCCCCCGGCGGCCGGCGACGGTTCCCGGCCGCCATGAAACTGATCGTCACGGTCGGGATGCCCGGCTCGGGCAAGGACGAGCTCATCGCGGTCGCGCAGTCGATGGGCCTCGCGACCCTCAAGATGGGCGACCTCGTCCGCGACGAGACCCGCCGCCGCGGGCTCGCGCTCACGAACGCGAACGTCGGACGCGTCGCCTCGGAGGAGCGCGACAAGCACGGCGCGGGGGTCTGGGCGCAGCGGGCGCTGCCGAAGCTCACCGAGACCCGGATGCTGGTCGACGGCTGCCGTTCCGACAGCGAGGTCTCGGTGTTCCGCCACAACTTCGGCGACCTCTTCGTGCTCGGCATCTTCGCCTCGCCCGAGACGCGACACGACCGGCTCGCGTCGCGCCACCGCTCGGACGACGTCGACCTGCAGGACTTCTACGACCGCGACCGCCGGGAGCTGAAGTGGGGGATCGGCAACGCCTTCGCGCTCGCCGACGGGATGCTCGTCAACGAGGGCACGCTCGACGAGTTCCGGCGGAACGCGCGCGCGATGCTCGAGCGCGTCCTCCGACGGGACGACGACTAGTCCTCGGCGAGCGGCTCGGCGAGCTCGCCCGCGAAGAGCGCGCGCACCACGTCGAACCGCTCCCGGTCGACGACGACCGCGATCCGGCTCTTGCCCGTGCCGAGCCGCTGGGCCCGTCGGACGAGGTGACGGTCGCGGGCCCGCGCGAAGTCGCGCGAGCCCCGGCCGCCCGCGACCTCCCGGTCCCAGGCCAGCGCGAACTCGTCGGGGGTCGACGGCGTCGGCGGACGACGGCCCACCGACCGCTCCTTCACGGTGCGCCGGACGAGCTCGACGTAGCCGATGTGCTCGGTGAACAGGCGCGCGGTGCGGTCCTCGCTCGGGTCCAGCGGCTCGATGGGCATCCCGCGCGCATCGGCCCACCGAAGGAGCTCGACGTACGTCGGGTTCGGGACGCGCACCTCGCCGAACCGGGAGAGCCCGCGGACCTCGTTCACCTCGTTCGTCGTGAGCGGCACGACGGGCTCGGCGTCCGACCGAACGAAGTACTGCTGGAGCGAACCGAGCTCTTCCGCGGAGAGGCCGGCCCCGACCGCGTCAGGCGCGAAGGCGGCGAGCTGGCCCAAGAGCGCCGGCACCTCCGCGAGGAGCCCACGGACGGGCGCGAGCAGGAGGACGTCGCTGGTCGAGCGCAGCGACTCCGATTTCACGGACCTTCCCGCTCCGTGAGCTCTTCGAGCAGGTCGTCCCGGTCCCGGTGGCGCTTCAGCTCGTTGACGTTCAGGATCGGCAGCCCGAAGATCGACGGCCGGTGCACGGATTCGCGCACGACGAACATCGCGTGGCCCTCGGCGACCCGCGCGAGCCCGTGCAGGATCTCCGCCCGGTGGAGCGCGGCGCGCAGGCTCCCGACCGACGCGAGGAGGATCTCGGGCGTCCGCGTGAACGCGTCGAACGGCGCGCGGACCGTGACCACGACCTCGAGCCCGAGGTCGTCGAGCCGGTCGAGCACCCCGTCCCGCAACGGGTCGCCGGTCCGGGCCCGCTTCCGGGTCGCTCCGGCGGCCGGCGGGGCGGTGCCTGCATTCGTCTCCTTCGTGTCGGATTCGGACCGCCGCGGCGGCCGCGCGAACAGCTCGCTCGGACGCACGATCGGCTCGCCGAAGAACGACTCGATCCGCTCGATCACCCCGAGCTCGGCGCC
>JASHWZ010000188.1 GCA_030043865.1 Thermoplasmata archaeon
AGGAGCTCGGCGGCCGACCGGGGGTCGGACCGCGCGAGGCGGAGCCGTCCGATCCACGCAAGGGCGTAGGGAAGCAGATAGTGGTCCTCCCCGTTCTCCACCAGGTCGACCCCCTGAGCCAGGGACATCGCGGCGGATCCGGTGTGCCCGCGCATCAGGTCCACGGCAGCGAGGTTGACGAGCTCGACCGCGACCCAGCGGGAGACGCCGAGCGTACGGTTCAGTTCGAGATTCTCTCGATAGTACTTTCCGGCACTCTCGAGGTCGCCGTCGATGCGAGCGGCGGCCGCGAGCATGTGCAGGGGGCTAGCACTCTCCTCGGGGATGTTCCTCTGGCGGGCGAGGGCGAGGGCCGCGTGGCTCAAGCGACGAATGGTAGCGCTGTCGCCGCGCCGAAGCGCGACCCGAGAGAGCCCCCCGTAGGCTTTCAACCGGGCGCCGTCATCCCCGAGGGCGTCGGCGACGACCATCAGCTCATCGAAGAACCGCTGCGCGGCGGCTTGGTCGAGCGCTCGGAACGCAAAGATCCCGGCACCGTAGAGCGCGGTGGCCCGGACCGAGCTCGGTTCCTGAACCCCCGGTAGCGCGAGCGCCGTCGCGAGCCAGCGTCGTCCCTCCTCCGCGTGTCCCCGGTCGAACTGGAAGGGCCAGAGGTACGCAGCGAGCTCTAGGGCCTGGACGTCGTGGCCGTTGCTCACCAGGTGGTCGAACACCTCGCGCAACCGGCCCAGGTCCGTCTCGAGACGATCCTCCCACGCGGACGACTCCGGGCCATCGATCTTTTCGCCCGCCTGGCGTGCGAACTCGAGGACCTCCGCGGCGGTCGTGTCGTCCATGGGACAGGCACCGAGGGAGGACTGCGCCCTTAGCTGTTTCCGGAACCGCCTGCCGATGCGCCCTCCGCATAGCGTCGGGGATCCCTCGACGGGTTCCACGAAAACCACCGAGGCGGTCGACCGGAATTGACGATCGGTGCGGTCGGCCCCTCGGTGCGACGCCCGCGTGCGTTGGGTCAGACGCCGACCTTGCGGCGGACGAGGATGACCGAGATCCGGTGGGCTTGATGCTCTCCGAAAACGACCAGCAATTTGTTGAACGAGCTGCCGCTTCCGCCGCGACCGCGCACTCTCGCGTCCTCGCGCGGCAGCGCGAACTCCCGGATCCGGCGAAGGCCTTCGTCGAGATCCCGAACGATCTTCTGGGCGCCGATCACCCAGATCACGCGCGCGGCTCCGTAGCTGTAGGGGCCGAGCTGACTTCCGCTCCCCGAGGCCACGAGGACCTCTCCCTGCTCGGTCACCGCCTGGGCGCTGCCCACGATGACGGCTGGGCTCGCTCCCCGCCGGCGCTTTTCCTCTCGGAGCCCCTCTCGGGTCAGCCGATCGAGTTCCGGACGAAGTCGCCGGTACGGCGTGGGGACCGGTCCTTCTCGATCCAGACCGATCTCCTGGAGGGTCAGGGACTTCGCCTCCAGGACCTCGTCGGCCGGGCCCAGCCGGCGCAGAACGGCCTCCCGAGCGCCCTCGGGCCCGTCGACGATCTCGACGTCGAACCCCCGCGCCCGGAGCGCCCGCGCGACGGCCTCCACTCGGTCGGGAGACGCGACCGCATCGAACGCCGTCGGGTCCGGACTCTGGGTCGACGGCGACACCGGCTGCGGGGAAGGGGGTTCTTCCGTCACGGGGCTACGCGAGGGGGGACGCGTACGGCCGGATGACCGCTTCGCTGAACCGTTCCATCTCCTCCAGTTGCGGGCTGAACTGGAGGAGCAGCAGGTCGACCCCCGCCGCCTCGAACCGCCCGATCTGCTCGCGGACCTTCTCCGGAGTGCCGACGAGCCCGGACCGAAGGCCCCGGTTCGAGACCGAGTACTCCTCGATCGCCATCTGGTGCTCGAGCTGCGTCCCGCGGAGCCACTCCTGGTAGTTCGCGAAACCGGCGGCATGGCTCTGGACGTTCGTGATCCGTCGGACCTCCTCGGCCGCCGCCGCTTCCGAGTCCCGCACGCAGGCGTAGCCCGCGACGCCGAAGAGGAGCGGCGGTAGGCCGAGCCGAGCGCGGCGCGCCGACATGTCGCGGACCTTCTCGGCGACCCGTTCGGGAGGGTCGCCGTGCATCACGTACGCGTCGCATTTCGCCGCGATCAGGTTCTTCGCCGCCTCCGACTCCCCGCCCGCGTAGATGGGCGGCCGCGGACGACGGAGGGGTTTCGGCTCCAGGACCGTGCCCTCCACCGTGTAGTACTTGCCCGAGTACGAGAACGAGCCGTTCGACCAGACCCCGTCGAGGACGTCCAGCCACTCCGACGTTCGGGCGTACCGTTCGTCGTGCGTGTCGAACCGGACGCCGTACATCCGGGCCTCCTGCTCCCACCATGACGACACGACGTTGAGGGCGAGCCGCCCCTCGCTGATCCGGTCGATGTTCGCGGCCTGCTTGGCGAGGAGCGAGGGGAGGTGGAACGTCGGTCGTACGGCGATCATGAGCTCGAGCCGCCGCGTCACGGCCGCCAGCGCGGCGGCCGTGGACCAGGCGTCGAGCGCCGGGGCCTGGACGCCTTTGA
>JASHWZ010000189.1 GCA_030043865.1 Thermoplasmata archaeon
TCAAGGAGGCGGTGAACCGGGGCCCGCTCGCGAACGAGAAGGTCTACGGGCTCAAGGTCCGCCTCGTCGACGCGAAACTCCACGAGGACTCGATCCATCGCGGACCGGCGCAGACGATCCCCGCGGCGCGCTCGGGGATCTACGGGGCGATGGTGCTCGGCGACCGCCTCCTGCTCGAGCCGTTCCAAAAGGTCACGGTGAACGTCCCCCAGGAGGTCCTCGCGGGCGCGACGCGCGAGCTCCAGCGACGCCGCGGCGAGATCCTCGACATGACGAGCGTCGGCGACCTGCAGACGGTCGTCGCGAAGGTGCCGGTCGCGGAGATGTTCGGCTTCGCCTCCGACATCCGCAGCGCGACCGCGGGGAAGGTGCTCTGGTCGACCGAGTCGATGGGCTTCGAACCCGTGCCGCCCGAGCTCCAACCGAAGGTCGTCGCCGAGATCCGCCAGCGCCGGGGACTCAAGCCCGAACCGTACGACGCAGCCTACTACGCCGGGTGAGCGGCGATCGACCGCCGGCGCGGCGGGGCCTTACTTACTACGTGGCGTAGTAAGTAAACGAATAAGTTACTACAATCGGTAGTAACTTGATGGTTCAAACATACTACGAGTTGTAGTAGGTTGTCCGTAGCTACTACAAGTCGTAGTAGCTACTGCTTGGACCGAGACTTGGAGGCGGATACCTCGAGGTCGTCGAGGGTTCGCTGGTTGCGGTGACGCGGCCCTTCGGCCGAGCGCGAGCGGATCGGCCACGCCCCCTCGAGGTCCAGCAACCAGCGTTTCCGCCAGAGGCCGAGTCCGAAACCGGTGATCGACCCTTCGGTGCCGACCACGCGGTGGCACGGGATGATGATCGGGATCGGATTGCGCGCCATCGCGCCGCCCACGGCCCGGGCCGATCCGGGGTGCCCGGACTTCCGCGCCAGTTCGGAGTACGTGATCGTCGCCCCGGCGGGAACCTCCTGCAGGCGCTTCCAGACCCGGCGGTCGAAGTCGGAGGCGGTGTCCGGATCGACGTCGAGCTCGAACGAGGTCCGGTTCCCCCGGAAGTACTCCTGGAGCTGACGCGGGGGGCTCGCCGCGGGGAACGGGGGCTTACGACGGACCGCGCCGATCGGGGTTCCGGTCTGCTTGCGGCCCTGCTCCAACAGATCGACGACGTGTACGGTCGTCCCTTGGTAGGCGATCCGGAAGGTTCCGATCTGGGTCGGGACGTCCGCAAACTCGAGCGCGTTCGTCACGGCGGTTCGGAGGCCGTCGGGCCTTAAGTTCGTTGTCGTTCCGCGACCCGAGGGTCCGTGAAACGGGTCGGGATTCCCCGTCACTCGAGCCCCGAGTTCGTGATACGGAACTCGGCGGCGCCCTCCGGCAACGAGCGATGCTTGACGAGGACGACCCGCCGCCGGCCGCCGGGCAGGCGGTCGAACCGGAGGATCGTCTTCGCGGCGTGGTTGAGGAACGAACCCCCCAGCGGCTCGAGCGTGCCGTCCCGGACGTTCCGCCAGACCTGGTTCGTGATCACCACCGGTACCGGGACCTCAAGGGCGGTCGCGACCAGGTCCGCGACCGCGAGGCTGAGCGCTTCGCGCGCATCGTCCTCGTCGGAGCCCGAGAGCGAGAGACGGTAGAAGAACGTCGCCGAGTCGACCACGATCAGCCCCACCGGTCGCTGGCGCTCGCGCGCGAGGGCGCAGGCGGTCGCGACCGCCCGTCCTTCTTCCTCGAGGTTCTTCGGGCTCGAGAGGAGGAACCGTTCGAGCAGCGTCTCGACGGACCCACCCGAGATCGCGCGGAGTCGGTCCACGCTCACCCCTTCCGTGTCGATGTAGAAGACCCAGCGACGTTCCCGGGCCACGCGGGCCGCGACCTCGAGGCAGAAGAGGGTCTTGCCGCTCCCTCCCTCGCCGTACAGCTCGGTGACGGAGTCGCCCTCCAGTCCCCCGCCGAGCAGCCGATCGACGCCGGCGATCCCCGTCGCGAGCCGGTCGACCATGGGCACGCCGGCGAGACGGGCCGGGCGATTAACCGTTCGGAGCGGTCAGGCGTCGCGCCCGATCGGATACGGGCGGCCGAGTTCCGGGAGCCGCACCTTCGGACCGGCCCGCTCGAACGCCTCGGGGTGCTGGGTGTGGATCGGGTAGACGCAGGTTGGGGCGGTCCGGCGCACGATCTCGAGGAGCTCGGGGCCCGAAGCGTGGCCGCTCGCGTGCATCTGGTGGAACGCGAGCCCGAAATGGTCGAGCCAGTTGTGGAGGACCTGGTCGCTGACGTCGTCCTCGCTGAACGGCTCGCTCATCGAGTGGATGAACGGGCTCCCGCGCGGGGGTCGCAGGTCGATCAACTCGGGGAAGTGGTAGAAGTCGAGGGCGAGGAGGTACCGTTCCCCCCGGGCCCGCAGCGTCTCCGCTTCCAAGGCGCTCTCGAGGTACGGGACCTCCCACGTCGCCACGCGGCGTTTCTTCCGGGCGTAGACCGAGAGACCGGGAGCGTGCCCGACGGTCGGGACGGCGTCCCGAGGGAACATCGGGGCGATCTTCTCGAGAAGGTAGGCGGTCCGCGGGGAAACGACCATCTCCCGGTCGGCCGCTTGGGCCGACTCGTAGAGGGTCCGGAGCCGGTCGACGTCCCGGGGGTAGGTGCAGGCGAGCGCGAGGGTCCCGCTCTCCTCGAGGATGCGGTCCACGCCGGTCCGCACGCCCTCCTCCGAGAAGTCCCGACGCGGGTCCGGTCCGGCCCGGGTCCCTTCCGTGACGAACGCGGCCGGGGACTCGGCGGCCGCGGCCGCGAGAAAGGCGTGCGTGTCCGGGGCGCGCGGCCCATGCTGACGGAAGTCGCCGGTGTACGCGAGGGTCCCCGCCGACGTGCGAACGAGGAACCCGTAGGCGAACGGGATCGAGTGGTCGACCGGGAACGGCACGACCTCGAGCCGGCCGACGCGCACGGGGGCACGGTCGGCGAACACCTCCCAGCGGTGCTCGCCGTACTTCATCGACGGCGAGGACGCCTCGATCGTCTCGAGCAGGCGACGGGTCCCCGCTCCGACGTAGACCGGGATCTCGGGGTCGACGAGCCGGAGGTACCCAGCGTGGTCGGCGTGGGCGTGGCTCACGAAGAGTCCGTGCACCTCGGGCGCCCGGTACGGCAGGTCGGAGTCCGTGAGCGCCTCGCGGGAGTAGAGGCCCTCGATGCGCGGCAAGAGGTCGAACTCGAGGAGGTCCTGGACCGGGCTCGCCCGGCGGGGCTGGAGGAAATCCACGTAGAACTGTTCCATCCGCTCGGAGAACGCGGGCCCGAAGTCGAAGAGGATCCGGTCCGGGCCGTCCTCGATGAGGACCTTGTTGCCGCCGATCTCTCGGACGCCGCCGAGGAAGGTTACCGTCGGTTCCGACACCCGCACCCCCGAAGCGCCACGTTCCCGGTCCGCGGCCGGGAGACCCCGCGACCGAGGTAACCGTTGCGCGCGGGCGGTTCGGGAGGGACCCCGCGACCGAGCGCCCCAGGGATCAGCGGGCCTTCAGGACCTTCTTGACGTTCGGGTGCTCCTTGGTGAAGATCTTCCCACCGCAGTTGTCGCACCGCACGCCGAAGAGGTTCGCGTCCGAAGGGAGCGCTTCCCCGCACCGAATGCACCGGAACATGGTTGTCGTTCTAGCCGCGGGCGGCGCTTAAGCGTTCTCCGCCGCGGTCTCCTTCGCCTGCCGCGTGATCGGGGGCGGCGCCTGGAAGACGTACGCGTTCGAGGCGAAGCGGGTCCCGCAGCGGCGGCACTCGAAGATCCCACTCGCGACCCGGTGG
>JASHWZ010000190.1 GCA_030043865.1 Thermoplasmata archaeon
GGTCGCGCAGGCTCTGCTGCTCGGGCGAGAGCGAGAAATCGGGCATACGCACCGGGCGGGCGGACGACGAGCACCCGCTATATCACGGCTTGGGTCGCGGGAGCTGTGACGCGCGGTTCTCGGCGAGCGAAACGGCGCCGACCGTCCCGCGTGACGGTCGCCGGAGCGTACGCCCGGATCGACCGAGACCGACCCCGGCGCGTCGGGGTCCCCGAGGTGATCCTCGCCGAAGGGAAGACCGTCGGGCACCTCCTCGGGATCCTTCGAGCGCTCCACGCCGACGGCGCTGGCGCGCTCGTCTCCCGCCCTACGCCCGCGCAACGACGCGCGCTGCGGCACGACGCGCGCGCGGGGTTGCCGCTCCGATTCCTCGCGGGCGGTCGGGTCGTCCGACTCGGCGGTCCGCTGGGTCCGAGGTACCGCGACGGGACCGTGGCGATCGTGGCCGCGGGCACGAGCGACGTACCCCTCGCGGAGGAGTCGCGAGCGGTCCTCGAAGAGCTCGGGATCCGCTCGGTCACCGCGTACGACGTGGGGGTCGCGGGACTGCACCGGCTCCTCGTGGCCACGCGCCGGCTCGAGCGGCACCGGCCGGAGCTCTACCTCGCGTTCGCCGGTCGTGAGGGGGCGCTCCCCACGGTCCTGGCGGGGCTCGTGCACGCTCCCGTGGTCGGGGTCCCGACGTCGGTGGGGTACGGCCGAGGCGGTCGGGGCGAGGCCGCCCTCAACGCCATGCTCCAGTCCTGCGCTCCGCTCGCGGTCGTGAACATCGACGGCGCGGTGCCCGCCGCGCTGTTCGCGGCGCAGCGGTTCGCCCTCCGCGAGGGGTCGGGGGCTCGCGCGCGGGCCCGTTGAGCCCCCGGACCGCTTCGCGGGAGCGGTCCGGAGGGCGCCAGAAGAGTTTTTCTGACCCGCGAAACCTTCGCGCGACGTGGCTCCGCGGCCCGCCCTGAGCGACGAGGAGGCCGAGTCCGAGCGCGAGCATCGGAATCGGCTCCGGGCGATCGACGCCCGCCTTCGCGTGCTCGACGCGCGCCGGGCCTCCCTCATCGCCGAGATGCGCAAGCTATCGGCCGAGCAGAAGGCGCTGTTCGACCGCCGGCAGGCCCCCCAGGACGAGGTGCAGCGCCTCTACGACGAGCACGGCGCGCTCGGGAAGCGGATCGCCGAACTGCGTGGCGAGCGGGACGCGGCGCGACGCCGGCTCGAGGAAGCGGTCGTCGCCCTCCGCGAGCTCAAACTGACGTTCGCTCCGGGCGAGCGACTCCGACCCGACGCGATCCGCCGGGAGATCGCGGCCCTGGAGCACCGCCAGCAGACCCGGGCGCTCCCGCTCGACGAGGAGAACGCCCTGATCGCCCACCTTCGCCAGCTGCACAAGGACCTCAAGACCGCCGAGGCGCAGTCGGCCGTGGTCGCGAGCCACGAGCTGCAGCGCAAGGAGGCGGAGGCACGGATCGTGGCGGCCCGGAGCGAGGTCGACCGCCTCGGGAAGGAGGGGGCGGACACCCGCGTCCAGCGCGACGCGAAGATGGCGGACGTGCGAGCGAAGCTGGTCGCCGCGGGCGGGCTCGTGGCCGAGCTCCGCGCGAAGGGCAAGGCGCGCTCCGAGGTGATGGCCCAGGTCGATGCCGTCTCCCGCGAGATCGCCGAGCTCGAGCAGGAGGGCCGACGGACGCTCGGCGAGATGCGGGCCCGTCGCGACGAGGCTCGGCGGACGGTCCGCGCGTACGCCCCGGATCGGAAACGACCCGCGCCGTCCATGATCGACGCGACGGCGGACGCGCAGCTGCAGGAACTACTGAAGCGCGGGAAGATCACGCTCGGCGGCTAGCGGTCCGATCACGTCGGTCGGAAGATCTGGACCACCGTCACGACGAAGATCAGCGTCTGGCCGTCGACTTCTGGATTGTAGTCCGCCACGTACGTCCCGTTGGCGACGTTCACGCTCGCGACCGTGAAGGTAGAGGTGCTGCACGTGTCGGTCGTCGCGTGGCCGAGGACGAGCCCCGCCTGGCTCGGGGAGAGCTGGCTCGTGAGCGTGATCGTGGTCGCGCTGAGGTTCGAGACCAGGACCGGCCAGCCCGACGGGTTTACTGTCATGCCCAGGGTCGGCAGGTTCTCGTACGTGACGTCGGTGGCGTTCGCGCTGAGCACGTAGTCGGACCACCCGTAGGTCGGGTCGGTGAAGACCGTCCCCGACGCGGCCGTCACGTTCGGGAACGTCGAGGCGAATACGTTCGGGGCGAGCGGGACGACGACCGGGACGGTCGTGACGAGCGGCTCCGTCAGCAGACACGAGGCGTTCACGAAGCTGTAGCCGAGCGCCGGCGGGACCGTGATGTAGTGGGTTCGATTCACGGGGAGGCCGAGCAGCCCCTGCCAGAAGCCGGTCACGACGCCGCCGAACGTCGTGTTGCCGATCGTGTACCCGTCCGAGGGTGCGTTCGGCCCGACGTAGACCCCGAGCGGCGTGTAGTCGGACGGCTGCCCGCCCCGGGAGCTGTACTGCAGCGATTTCGGCCAGGAGGCGTTGTCGAGCGCGACCGAGTACTCCGACGTGTCGAAGACCCGCCCCTGCTGGGGACCGTTCGCGAAGAGGCCGATGTAGTTCACCGTCACGTTGTCGCCGACCTGCACGGTGAGAGGCCCCGCGGCCGGAGGGCGGTGGTTCTCGTAGTAGACGACCGCGGCCCCGCCGATCCCCGCGGCGACGACGATCAGGATCAGGACGAACGTCCAGAACGCGGACGGCTTCGAGTCGGCCATCGCCTTACCGGTCTCCGAGGAGGGGGGTCAGCTCGTCGCTGGTCTCGTCACGGAATCGGAGAGACAGGTGTTCCTCATTCCCCCGCGCCTCCGAGCCCGGGGCATATATATAGCCTCACGAACGGCCCGCGCGTCGCGGGCGTCTCACGCGCGCCGGAGCTTGCCGACGATCGGCTCCTCGACGACCCCTTCCTCTTCGAGACGGCTCAGGACCGACTCCGCTCGGTCCGCGACGACTCCCTGCGCCTCGAGCCGGGTCATCACTTCCCTGAGGTCCGCGTACCCGTCGACCGAGACCTCCGAGATCTCGTCGAGCAAGTCCAGGAACACGGATTCCTCCGCTCGTTCCGCCGCGGTGGGGGGCGAGGGCGGAGCGCGCGGCGGCGGGGCGCGCACGACCGTGACGGTCGGGGGAGGTCCGGCGCTCGGCGGCGGCGCGGGGGCGCCCCCCTCGATGCGGCGCACCGCGAGCGCGAGCTCTCGTCGGAACGCCGGCCGGTCGACGTTCGGGTACCGCCGCAGCGCCTCCTGTGCGCCACGGACCCACGCGGGCGGGACGCCTTCAGAACGGAGCTCCTCTTCGGTGGTCGACGGGCGCTTCTCGAGCCGCTCGACGAGGTCGAGGCGGTCGAGCGTCTGTCGCACGACGTCCGCGAGCATCGCGCGCTCCTCGTTCTCCGACACCGAGCGCACTCCCTCGGCCCGGACCGACACGTAGCCCACGCCGTCGCGACCCCGGTAGAGATGGACCTTGCCGACGACCAACGCCGGTCGGGGCTCCTGCGCGCGACGCAGCGCCGCCATCGCTCGCGGTTGGAAGCTGCCCGCGGTCACGGCGACCGCCCCGGTGGGGTCGGAGAGCCGAGCTCGCCAGAACGTCGAGGCGTCGTCCCGACCGATCGACTCGGCCGGAGATAGGCTACCCGCGATGAGCACCCGATTCATCCGCGCGCCGAACGGCGAGAGGAGGTAGCTCGCCTCCCGCTCGCCGGTCCCTCGCTCCTCCTCGAGCGAGCTCTCGAGCTCGCGCGCCGAGACCCGCCAGGCGGCCTCCCGACGCGCCACTATCGCCCTCCGGCGAGGCGCGCCGACAACTCGGTCGCCGCGGCATCCAGGTCGACGTCGACGGTCTCGATCGACTCCGGCTGGATCGTGACCCCGAAGTCGTCCCGGGTGCCGGAGCCCCGCACCCTCAGGCGACGGCCGAGGAGCGCCTCCCACAGCGCCTCTTCGAGCAGCGACGGGTCGGGCTGGTCCCGGAGCCGGGCGCGGGCGTCGGCGAGCGTCACGCCCCACAGTCGCTCCGTGTCGGCCCGTCCGACGTTCACCGTCAGCGCCCCGGTCCCGTCGTCCAGGACGACGCGCGCGCGGAGATCCGGCTGACCGTCCACCTGACCGTGCACGCGGCAGATCCCGCTCTTCACGGAGCGCCGGCAGGTCGGGCATCGGTAGACGAGGCCGCTCGGGGGGAGCAGCCCGACGACGACCCCTTCGACCGCCACGGCGTCGCCGCCGCCCTCGTCCTCCACGCGCGCGATCGGGATCGGAGTCGACCGGAGGAGCTCCGCGGGGTCCGGTAGGTCCCCGGGGTCCACCCGGGTCACCGTCGAGCGTTCGTCGAGCACCAGTTGGGGTCGACCTCGGAAGTTCCGGAGGTAGCCGCCCGCGAGCTCGACCGCCTCTCCGGCCGCGAGTCCGAAATCGCTCCACGAGGAGAAGGCGATCGCGCCCGAGCGGTCCGCGAGGAGACCTTCGTGCACGATGCGGCGCTCGACCCCGACGGTCACGGGCTTCGGCTGGACTCGAACAACGCGCACGCGCAATCGGAACCCCTCGTCGCGCGCCGCGAGATCGCGGACGGTCTTCTGGGGCAGTTCGTCCGGGGACACGTGGGGCAGCTCGGCCGGGCTCGCCGGCTCGACGTGCGTCTTCCAGCTGAACGTCAGCTCGGCTCGCCCTCGGAATTCGCGGACCTCGGCTCCGACCGCGCGGAGTACGAGCCCCCGCTCGATGCCCTCCCGCGGCGGGTCCCACCAGGTGAACCGCACGGTCGCGGTCCCGTCGCTTAGGAGGCCCGAGAGCAAGGGGCGCCGACCGCCGTCGGACCGACGGGTCACCTCGCGGCGCTCGGCGGAGAGGACCCGGGCGACGATCTCGACCGGCGACGTCGTCCCCGGCAGCTCGCGCAGCTTGCGCTCGGGGACCGGGGGTGCGGCATCGGGGCTCGCCATCGGACGGACTCCGTTCGCCGGGAACCGTCGGGTTCGATAAAAGCGACCGCGTCCCGAGCGAACGGTGGAACGCGCCCTCGCAATCTATTTGCCTTCGGCCCGCTGACTCGCACCGGTGGCCGAGAAGTTCGTTGCGCGGGTCGACCGGATCCTGAAGGCGCGCGACTCGCTGGTCTGCGTCGGGCTCGACCCGGACCCCGGTCAGATGCCGAAGCCGCT
>JASHWZ010000191.1 GCA_030043865.1 Thermoplasmata archaeon
CGGGCCGGTTCGATCGTCAGCGGATGGAGCACCCGCGCCCCGAACTGAGCGAGCTCCTCGGCCTCCTCGTACGAGAGGTCGGGGATCGGTCGCGCGTCCGGGACCTCCCGTGGGTCCGCCGAGAGCACCGCGACGTGGCGCTTCACGAGCTCGACCCTCGACGCGCCGATCAGCGCCCCGATCCCTGCGGCGGCGTAGTCCGAACCTCCCCGGCCCAGGGTGGCGACCCGGCCCTCGAGGCTGCGCCCGAAATAGCCAGTGACCACCGGCAGCCGGCCGTTCGCGAGGAGGCGACCGAGACCCCGCCGGACGGCCGGACCGGACCGGTCGAGAAGGATGCACGAGGCGCCGTACGCGTTGTCGGTGATCAGGCCCAAATGGTCGGCCTCGACCGGCGTCGCCGGAACCCCGAGCTCCCCCAGCCGGGCGGAGAGCCAGTGCACGGCGAGCCGCTCGCCTTGGCTCAGCAGGCGGTCGGACAGCGGCGCGTCGCGCCCCGGCGTGCGCTCGACCTCGGAGAGCAGCCGCTCGAGACGTCTGAGGTGCCGGCGTCCGGGGAGCGGGAGCCCCGGGTGTCGGGCGGCGACCTGCTGGATCGCGGCCCGGTGTCGAGGGCGCGAGCGCGGGTGGTTGAGCGCGTCGACGAGGAGGTCCGTCACTCCCTCGCGCGCCGACGCCACGACCACGACCGGGACACCGCCGGACCCCACGGCTCGAACGTCATGGGCGACGCGGGCGGGGTCCTCGAGCGAGGCGCCGCCGAACTTGAGGACGACCGGCGCGCGCGACCGCGTCATCGGCCCGCCGGCTCCGAGGGACGCAGCAAACCCTCCTCCAGCGCCAGCTCCGAGTTGAGCACCGACGCGCCGGCGCCGCCCCGCACGGCGTTGTGGGAGAGGAGGAAGAACCGGAGGTACGGTGGGTCCCATCGGACGCGGCCGACGACGACCGCCATCCCCCGGGCCCGGGGCGGATGACCCGCCCAGCGGTCGCGCACGGGCTGCGGGCGGTCCGGCTCGCGCCGAAGTTCGATCGGGGGATGCGGGGCGGACGGCAGTGCCCGACCGCGCAGCGGGTCAAACGAGCGGAAGGCCTGACGGATCTCGTCGATCGAGGGGCGTCGCGCCGCCTCGACCGTCACCGCCTCGAGATGGCCCTCGCGCGTTCCGACCCTCGCGCAATGAACGACGAACGGCACCGAGAGCGGCGCGACGCGCCCCCGTCGGAGCGGTCCGAGGATGCGAGCCGCCTCCCGTGCGACCTTCTCCTCCTCCTCCTCCACGAACGGAACGACGTTGTCCGTGATCGCCAGCGACGGCACGCCCGGATACCCCGCCCCCGACAGCGACTGGTACGTGGTCACGTGGACCGCCTTCGGAGCGAGCAGGGGGAGGAGCGGTGCGAGACCCACGACCAGACCGGTCGCCGAGCAGTTCGGGTTCGCTACGAGGAGGCCCCGCCCCCGGCGGTGACGCGCCACGAGCCGGAGATGGTCCGCGTTCACCTCGGGGACGAGCAGCGGGACGGACGGGTCCATCCGGTGGTCGGCGGCGTTCGTGAACACCGAGACCCCCCGGCGCACGAGGCCGGTTTCCACCGTCCCGGCCGACCCCGATGGCAGCGCTGAGAAGACGACGCCCACCCGACGCTGTCGGAGCGCCGCCGGGCCCCACCGCTCGAGCCGACGGCGGGCGAACGCGACGGGGGGTGCGTCGGTGAGCTGCCAGACGTCCTCGAGCCTCCGCCCGAGGGACCGCTCGCCCGAGCCGAGGGCGACCAGGTCGAACGACGGATGGTCGGCGAGGAGCCGGACGAAGTGCTGCCCGATGTAGCCGCTCGCGCCGAGCACGGCGACGGGGACGCGCGCGTCCGTCACGGAACGTATCCTCCACGCATCGCGAGGTCGGTGAGCGCGATCGCCGCCACCGACTCGAGCACGACGACCGCCCGGGGGACGATGCACGGGTCGTGGCGACCGGTGATCCGGAGCGTGGTGTTCTCCTGGCGCACTAGGTCGACCGTCGCCTGCGGCTTCGCGATGGACGAGGTCGGTTTGACCACCGCCCGGAACACCACCGGCATCCCGGTGGCGAGTCCCCCGAGGATTCCGCCCGCGTGGTTGGTCGAGGTTCGGACCTTTCCGTCCCGGAGCTCGAACGCATCGTTGTGCTCGCTCCCTCGCATCCGAGCGGCGCGGAACCCGGCGCCGAACTCGATCCCTTTCACCGCGGGCACGGCGAACACGGCGTGGGCGATCGCGCTCTCGATCGAATCGAAGAACGGCTCCCCCAGACCGACCGGCAGCCCGTCGATCCGGACTTCGACCACGCCGCCGAGACTGTCCCCATCTCGACGGGCTTCGGAGATCGCCTCCTCCATCCGCTCCGCGGCGCGGGCATCCGGGCTCGCGACCTCGTTCGCCGCCGCGAGTGACCGGAGCGTCGGCAGGTCCGCCCCCTCCGGTATCGTCGCGTCGACCGGGCCGATCGAGCGGGTGTAGGCGACGAGGTCGATGCCCCGACGCCCGAGCATCTGGCGCCCGATCGCGCCCGCGATCACGAGGCCGACCGTCATCCGGCCGGAGAAGATTCCGCCGCCGGAGAGGTCCGCGCTCGGCCCGTACCGGACCCGAGCGGGATAGTCCGCGTGGCCCGGCCGGGGCGTGTCCTTCAGACGGTCGTAGGGTTCCCGCCGAGCATCCTCGTTCGCGACGTGGGCCCGGATCGTGTCCCCCGTCGCGCGACCGTCGGAGACCCCGGAGTCGACGACGAGTCGGTCCTCCTCGTGCCGCTTGGTCGCGAGTCGACGTCCGACCGGTCGACGTCGGTCGAGCTGCGCCTGGATCGCCGGCACATCAAGCTCACTCCCGGGGGGGACTCCCTGGATCGTCACTCCGACCTCCGGGCCGTGGCTGCTGCCGAACACCGCCACCCGGAACCTCTCTCCGAACTCCATCATGCGTCCGCTCCCTCCCGGAGTGCGTCGAGCACGCTCCAGAAGTCGGGGAACGATTTCCGGACCGCGGACGCGTCACCGATCGACGACGGTCCGGTCGCGGCGAGCGCTCCGACCGCGGCGCTCATTACGAGTCGGTGGTCGTCGAGGTCGGGGAGGCGGACCGGTCGGAGCGGAGCGCGGCCCCGGATCGTGAGGCCCTCGCGACTGGAGCGGACCTCCGCGCCGAGCGCGCGGACGATCCGGACCGTGCCGGCCCTTCGGTCGGACTCCTTGAAGACGATGTGGGGCGCGCCGGTCAACCGACTCGTCCCGGGAGCGGCCGCGGCGATCACGCCGGCCAGTGGGTACAGGTCGGGAGAGCGGGTCAAGTCCGCCGTGAACGGATGGAGCGGCCGCCCTTCCACCGTCGTGGCTCGTCCGTTCGCGCGAATGTTCGCCCCGGCCCGCCCTAGCAGCTCCAGGATCGCGAGGTCGGCCTGCGGCCAGCCGGACGGCACACCGGTGACGCTCACTCGGCCTCCGGTAAGGGCGGCCGCGCCCCAGAGGTAGGCCGCAGAGGACGCGTCTCCCGGGACATCGAATCGAGTTCCCCGATATCGCTGACCTCCGGGTAGGTAGAATCGGCGCCCGCGCCGGCGGTACTCGACCCCGTGATGGTCGAGTACCCGCAGGGTCGCTTCGATGTACGGTTCCGACACGATCGGTCCGACGAGGTCGAGGCGGGACGGTCCCTGGACGGTCGGCAGCGCGAGCAGAAGGGCGGAGGCGAACTGCGAGCTCTGCGACGCGTCCAACCGGACCGTGCCGCCGTGCAGCGGCCCCTCCACGACCGCGGGGAGACCCGACCCGTCGCCCGGCGTTCGGCACGTCGCGCCGAGATGCTCGAGCGCTCGAAAGAGCGCGGAGATCGGGCGACGGGGAAGTCGCCCGCGTCCCTCGAGCCGGACCCGTCGCCCGGACAGCGCGGCGAGCGGGGCGACGAGGCGCAGCGTCGTGCCCGACTCCCCGCAATTGATCGAAACCCGGCGGGAGTGGTCGCGTCGGTCGGGGCGAACGGTCCATCGCCCCGCCGCGACCCGAACCGAAGAACCGAGGCGCCGGATCGCGGAGGCCGTAGCGCGGGTATCGTCCGCGACCAGCGGACGGTCGACAATGTACCGGCGCCCGGACAGGTGAGCCGCCACGAGCGCGCGATGCGTGTAGCTCTTCGACGGCGGAGCTCGCACCGTTCCGTGGGCGACTCC
>JASHWZ010000192.1 GCA_030043865.1 Thermoplasmata archaeon
CGGAACATCGTTCGCGACGCCGGTCGCGGGCTCGAGGACGATACGTGCGGGGCGTTCGACGGGTCCGAGACCGGCACGACTCCTCGTCCCGGACCGACCGGTCGGGCCGGTGGGGGAAACGGGGGGAGGTCGCCGGCCCCTTAAGTCCCCTCAGTGGAAGCCGGTCTCCACCCGACCGGGCCCCGTACGGGTGCGCCCGTCCGTTGGGGGTGGACGGCGGGGGACGGCCCCCCGTCCCTACGGCGCTCTCACCTCAGGAGCACCGGACCGATCTCCAGCTCATTCGAACCGCGGCGCCGCCGGAATCTCGCCCGGTTGGGGCGTCCCGGGAATGCGATGTATAACTAGGCCAGACTTCAAAAGCCCCGCGTGATTGGGTCGCGAGCCATGCGGCCGTGGAAAGTTCGAACGCTGCTGAGCATCGCCATCGTGATCGGTGTCGTGTTTGGGACCCTCGGGGTCGCTGCTTCTACGGCGGCGATCGGGTCGGTTGCCAGTCCGGCCGCGGCGTCCGCGGTGACGCCGTCCGAAGTGGCTACCTCCAGCCCGGCGGGCACCGTCTCGCCGACCGTATCGGGAACCAATGCCGGCTCCGCCGCCGCCGCGGCAGCGCTGGCGACGGCCCAGACCAACGGCGTGAACCCTCGAGATATTTTCGTCCCCCGACCTTCCGCGAGCACCGCTCAAGTGAGCGAATCCCATGACCTCGGATACGTCACGCCGCTCTACGACGCGGCGCCGGCGCCGTCGGGTCTCGCGTACTACGGGCTCAGCGAGGGGACCGGCGGCAAAGTCGTCCCCACGATCTTGAACACCACGAGCCTGCTCGGGCAAGTCGACACGACCGGCACCGGCATCGTCGGCAACGACTTGTTCCAGAGCTCGCCGGACAGCTTCGGCATCCAGCTGAACGCCGTCCAGACGAACGTGACGCTGTTCGGCCAATCCGGCTACAGCTTCTGGACGCAGAATGTGGTCGAGTACTATCCGACCACCGACTTCATGGTCCTCATCGACAACATCTGGAACTTCTCGAGCACCACGGGCGACCTGGCGGGCAATCCGTTCTATTCCTCGAACGGGTACAACGAGATCTCGTACTACTACGACGAGGTCATCGTTCCGTTCCCGGTCGAGTACCCGTGGGACTTGAGCCTCTACATGAATTCCACGATCCTGGACGGGCGAGACGCGGTCACCTTCACGGCCGACCTTTCGGGTCCGTCCGGCACGATCTTCAGCGCGCCGTACGACACCGTGATCTTCAACTCGCTCAACCCGGACGAGACCCCGTTGACCACTCCGTCCAACTACACCGCGAACGGGTTCACGTACAACGCGTTCGGCCTGACCAACGACTTCGAGCTGATCTTCGGAGGGCCGGGCGGGGGCAGCAACGCCGACCTGAGCTCGGCGGACGCGATCCTCGGGCTCTCCTACTGGAACGCGAAGGCCGGCGCGTACGAGTCGACCCCCTCCGCCTACAACTACGGCGGGGAGACCGGCGAGACGGTCGTGGGCGCGAACGTCGCCTGGGGCTCGTCGCCGTCTGCGGCGCCGCCGGGCACCACGAAGTACGGGATCATGACCACGGGCCCCACGGTGATGCGCGGGCTCTGGAACGCGGGCGCCGGGGGCGGCGCCGTCCAGGTGCGCCTCAACGTGACCCCGGTGAACGCGTTCGACGTCCTCACGGCGCTGAACGACACCCTCCTGCTGGAGAACTTCGTCTACTCCCAGCCGTACGCGGAGTCGAACCTGTACACCTCGGCGTTCTACCTCACGCCGGGCGTCTACACCCTCACGGTGGAGCTGAGCAACTACAACCCGGTCACGCTCACGCTGCACGTCGAGTCGGCGCAGACCGTCACGGTGCATCTGCGGCAGAACTACGCCCAGGGCATCTACACGCCGATCTGGGCGTTCTCGAATAGCCAGCTGGCGGCGATCAGCTACTACGGGACCGGCACGGCGACCAACCCATACGTCCTGTACAACAACCAGGTGGCTCCGTTGAGCTCGGTGTTCGGTCTCTACAACGACTACGTCTTCCCGGTCTACCCCGGCGTGTTCCTGAGCGGGACCACGGCCACCACGTACCTGCTCCACGCGTCGACGTTCACGACCGCGACGAGCGACTTCCAGTACCCCGGCATCGACCTGCCGCAGACCAACCAGCTGCAGTTCTGGTTCTGGGGCGTCAGCCATGTCGCGGTGCTGGACGCGGCCGACATCACGGGCTGGTTCGGCGAGACGGCGTGGTATCCGCTCGTCTGGGACTCGTTCAACGTGGTGTTCTACGCGTCGTCCCACAACCTGATCGCGGGGAACAACTTCGCGACCGAGGGCCAGGCGCTCCTGCTGTTCAGCGGCGGGACGCTCTTCGGCCCGATCAACGTGGGCGGCGGGAACAACACGATCTGGGGGAACGTCTTCACGCAAGTCGTGGCCCCGGAGTCGACCCTCGCCCTGCTGCCGTTCGACTACGGCATCGGGATCGAGCTCGCCGAGCAGGACGACCTGATCTACAACAACTGGGTCGCCACCCCCACGACGGCGTTCATGCTCCCGCTGAACGACTACTCGGGCGACGCGTTCCTGTACACCGACTACTGGAACATCCCGGTGCAGCCGGCCTCGATCGTCCACTACGCGTCCGGCTTCCCGCTGGTGCCGCTGACCGGCAGCATCGTCCACGGGCCCGTGCAGGGCGGGAACTACTGGTGGGACTACGGGACCACCGTGACATCCCCCAACCCGTACAACGGGGCGGTGAACCCGTACGGCGTGCTCCCGTACGACGAGAACGCGACGACGCTCACGGTCGACATCTACGGACCGTCGTACTACTACGCGACGTACATCTACAACGGAGGGGACTACGCGCCCCTCACGCTCCCGGTGCACCACCACTAACGGGAGCGAGCGCGTACCGGCGGTCGGGGCGTTCGGCCCCGACCGAACCCCTTCTCCTCGCAGGAGGCCACGGGCGGAATCCACCGGACGGTCGGTGCGCTCGGGCTTCGAGGGACAGGTTTAGAGGGGCGACGAGCATCCTCGGTTCGATGGCGCGGAGATCGCCCCGGGCGGCGGGCCAGGGACCGGAGCGTCCGGAAACGGACCGCGCGTCGACGTCCCCGATGTCCGCGGACGAGCCACTCGAGCCGTCCCCGGATCGCCTCTTCCTCGCCACACTGCGGATCCGGATCCCCGCGGACCTCTGGACCTCTGCGTTCTCGACCGCGCATCCCCAGGTGCGACTCGAAGTGCTCAACCGGGGCGAGGTGGGCCCCAACGTTTCGATCTCGGACTACTGGATCAGCGGCGGACCCCCCGGGGTTTGGGCCGGTGAGCTCGCGCAGTATCCCGACGTGGTCCGCGTCGACAGCCTGGCCCAGGTCGGGGAGGGGTGCCTCTACCGCATCACCTACCGCGACCCTCCGATCCTCGGTTTGTACCGAAGGTTGCAGCTGCCCGTGCCGTTCCCGCTCCGCATCCAGGCCGGGATGATCGATTGGGAGATCGCCGCGCGGTACTCTGAGTTCGAGGTGGTCATGGAGTTCGCGCGGCAGCGGGACCCGAACGCCCGCGTGGTCTCCATCCGCCGGCGGCCCCTCCGGAACCACCTACCGAATCTCACGGAGCGGCAGCACGAACTCCTCACCGAGGCGATGGCGGCCGGCTACTTCGCGGTCCCCCGAGGGATCACGCTGACGGCGCTCGCGCACAAGCTGAACCGGAGCAAGTCGAGCGTCTCGGAAGCGATCGCCCTGATCGAGCAGAAGCTGCTCGAGTCGGCGCTCCAGCCGCCGCTCTCGAGCGCATGACCGCTCGCGGAACGGCGCGGGCGCGCGCCCATCGCCGCGACCGGCCGCGCCGTCGCTCGTCGCGGGCCGACCTCGCCGCGACGCGGGCCCGCTTAGCGTCGCTGCGGCAGCTGACGGCGGCCGACGGGGCCGAGACGGTGATGCTCGCGTCGATGCGCATCCGGATACCGGACGCGAACTGGCT
>JASHWZ010000004.1 GCA_030043865.1 Thermoplasmata archaeon
GTCGCCTCGGTCGAGGAGGCGACCGCGTTCCTGGACGAGGCGATCAGCGCGGGCGGCGAGGGTGTGATGGCGAAGTCCGTCCAACCGGGGAGCGCCTACCGGGCCGGCGCCCGCGGCTACTGGTGGATCAAGTACAAGCGCGACTACACCGTCGGCCTCGCGGACTCGATCGACGGCGTCGTGGTCGGCGCGTTCCACGGACGCGGTCGTCGGGCGGGGCGGTACGGCGCGTTCCTGCTCGCGGTCTACAACCCCGAGCGGGACCGGTTCGAGTCGTTCACGAAGGTCGGGAGCGGGTTCGACGACGCCCAGCTCGCGGAGATGCCGCGACGGCTCGCGAAGTTCGAGACCGACGAGCCCCCGCCCGAGGTCGAGACCGGCGTCACCCCCGACCGCTGGATGCGGCCCCACCTCGTCCTCGAGGTGCGCGGCGCGGAGCTCACGCTGAGCCCGATCCACCGCGCGGCCGCCGGCGCGATCCGGGCCGGGGCGGGCCTCGCGCTGAGGTTCCCGCGCTTCACCGGCCGATTCCGCGACGACAAGGGGCCGACGGAGGCGACGACCTCGAAGGAGCTCCTCGAGATGTACAAGCTCCAGGTGCGGCAGGAGTCCGCCGACGACCCGGACGGCGCCGACGCCGCCGGATGACCGCGCGGGCCGGGATCCCCGCTCCGGCGGCGCGCGTGCATCCAAAGACATAAGAAGGGACGCCACGGTCGGCGACGAACGGGAACCCGCCATGCTCGTCGAGATGACCGAACTCCTGGGACGCCAGATCTACACCCCCGACGGACGGCTGTTGGGCGAGGTCGACAACGTGATCGTGGACGTCGATTCGTCCAAGATCGACGGCCTGTATGTCGACGAGACGAGCCCGATGTTAGTGGAGGATTCCCGGCCGACCAGTGTTCCGTACCGCTGGGTCTCCGCGGTGAACGACGTGGTGCTCCTGAAGTTCTTCCCTAAGCGGGTCTCGGTCAAGAAGGCCGGCGGCCGCGCGGGCAAGGAAATCGAGCCGGTCGCCCCCACCGCGCGCTAGTGCTGCGGGGATAGCCAAGCTTGGTTAACGGCGCGGGACTTAAACGCCGGCGCGAACGCCGGCCAAGAGATCCCGCCGCGAAGGCGTTCGTCGGTTCAAATCCGGCTCCCCGCTTCACCCTCTCCCGCGGCCGGAACGGTCAAACGGGCGGCCCCGCTCGCGCCGCCGATGCGCCGCTCGGAGCTCGTGCGACGGCTCGCCCGGATCCCGGGGCCGCCCGCCCCACGGGCCGACCTGGAGCAGGTCGTGACGCCTCCGGAGGTCGCCGCGGAGCTCCTGTTCACCGCGCTCGCGGCCGGGGACCTCGAGGGGCGGTCGGTGCTCGACCTCGGCAGCGGCACCGGCCGTCTCGCGGTCGGGGCCGCCCTCCTGGGCGCCGCCTCGGTCACCGGGGTCGAGCTCGACCCCACCTTGCTCCCGGTCGCGCGGGCGGCCGCGGAGGAGGCGGGGGTCGAGGTCGAGTTCGTCGCGTCCGGGGTCGCCGACTGGCGCCGGCCGGCGGAGGTGGTCGTCACGAACCCGCCGTTCGGCGCCCAGCGAGCGCACGCGGACCGGCCGTTCTGGGAGGCCGCGTTCCGCCTCGCTTCCCGTTCGGCGTACGCCTTCGCTCTCGCCGATTCCCGAACCTTTATAGAGCGTCGAGCGGTCGCCGCGGGCGCCCACGTCGTCGCGACGCGGTCGATCGCCTGGGAGTTGCCGCGGATTTTTCCGCACCACACCCGGCGTCGAGTCGCGCTCCCGGTGGACCTCTGGGCGATCCGAACGGAGCGCAACCGATGAGCAGCCCGAACCTGCCCCACCTCGTCCTTCCCGGCGACTATCTTGGCGCGGCCGAGGAGTTCCTCCCCGGTCCCGGCACCTACGAGGACCGGGGGCGAATCTACGCCTCCGTCCTCGGCACCCCTCGCGTCGACGCCCAGGACCGGACCGTCCTCGTCGAAGCGCGGAACGCGATCCCCGAGGTCCACGACGGCGACGTCGTGTACGCGGTCGTGGATGAGCTGAAGACCGCGATGGCGATCTGCACGATCCTCTCCACCGCGACGAACCGGCGGGGTGTCCCCGGCGCGCCCGAGGGCACGGTCCACATCTCGAAGGCGAAGGACGGGTTCACCGAGACCCTCTCGAGTGAGTTCGCGGTCGGCGACGTGATCGTCGCGCGGGTCCTCCAGGCCCGACCGTCGATCAAGCTGACGACGGCGCCGCCGAACCTCGGCGTCGTCTCCGCCCACTGCCAGGTCTGCCACGCCCTCCTCTCGCCGAGCGGCAAGGAGCTCGTCTGCCCGCGGTGCGGGCACCGCGAGCACCGAAAGCTCGCGAAGGGCGACCTCACCGCGCGGCCGGGGCCCGATGGACCCGCGCGCGACTGACGAAGAGCGCCGGCTGGCGGCGCTCGTCCGCGCCCACGACCGCTGGCGCGGCCGTGAGGTGTTCAACCTCCTCGCGAGCGAGAACGCGGTCTCGGCGACCGCGCGCCGGTACCTCGCGAGCGACCTGGCGGGCCGGTACACGCTGCCGCTGACCACCGAGTTCGCCGGCGAGACGATCGACAACAGCTACACGGGGACGCGGTACACCGACCGGATCGAGGCGCTCGCGAACGCCGCCGCGGCCCGGGTCTTCCGAGCCAAGTTCGCGACGACCCGGCCGCTGTCAGGGCACATCGCCGCGCTCTCGGCGCTCGCGCCGCTCCTCCCGCCGGGCTCGAAGCTGCTCGCGATCGCGCCGAACCAAGGCGGCTACGACGGGTACGCCCCGGGGTACGTCCCCGCGCTGCTCAACTACACCGTGCGTCCCCTGCCCGCCGACGGGGCGGGGCACCGGGTGTCGGCCGCGGCGGCGGTCGAGACGATCCGCGCCGAGCGGCCGAACGCCGTCGTCCTCGGTCAGAGCTTCTTCCTGTTCCCGTACCCGCTCCGGGAGATCGCGGACGCCGCGCACGCGGTCGACGCGCTGGTCTTCTACGACGCCTCCCACGT
>JASHWZ010000193.1 GCA_030043865.1 Thermoplasmata archaeon
AGCGCCGTCCCGGCGTGACCGCCGGGATCGTCCTCCTGCTCTCGATCCCCTTGATCCTCATCGCGCTCCAGGTCCCGCTTTCCTACGACTATTACGCCCAGCTGCCGAGCGGCCACCCCGCGACGATCGGACTCAACGAGCTCGGCGACCACTTCGGGGCCGGCTTCGCGGTCCCGTCGTATGCCCTCGTGACGTTCTCGTCCCCGCTCCTCGTTGGCAACCAGACGAACGCGACCGAGTTCACGGACTTAGCGGCGCTCACCGCGATCGCGAACTCCACGGGGGGGATCACGGCCGTCTCCTCGCCGGTCGGCGTCGACGGCGGAACGCTCGGCCAGTGGCTCAGCCTGCCTTCGCTGCCGACGGCTACGCGCATCAACCTCCTCGCGATCCTCTCCGATTTTGTGGGGGTGGACGGCCGGACCGTGCTGCTGTCGCTCCAGCCGTCGGCGAGCGGCCTCTCGGTCGCGGCGGTCGACTCGGTCCTGTCGGTGCAGTCGTCGTTCGGCGCCTACGCGGGCGACCACCCCGAGATCACGGCCGTCCACTTCGGTGGCGGTGCACCGACGATCAACGACCTTGCGACCGAGACCGCGACCGCCACGGACTACCTCGTCTTCGCGGTCGCGATCGGGCTCATCCTCGTCCTGCTCGTCGTCCTGCGCTCGTGGATCATCGCGCTCATGGCGATCGCGACGATCGGCATCTCGATCGGCTGGGCGTGGGCAATCACCTACCTCGTCTTCCAGGAGCTGCTCGGGTTCCCGCTGTTCTTCTACGTCCGGACGATCCTGTTCATTCTCATCCTCGGGCTCGGGATCGACTACAACATCTTCCTGCTCACGCGGGTCCGGGAGGAGCGGGTCCGAGGGCGAAGCTCCTCGGAAGCGGCGGTCGAGGCAGTCGCCCGGACGGGCGGGATCATCACGGCGGCCGCGGTCATCCTCGCGAGCGCCTTCGGCGCCCTGCTCGTCGGGGAGTTCACGTTGATCCGGGCGATCGGTTTCTCGGTGGCCGTCGCGGTGATCCTGGACGCGATGGTCGTCCGAACGTACCTCGTGCCCGCCTCGCTCCAGCTGCTCGGCGACCGCGTCTGGAGCTGGACCGGGCGGCGCGCGAAACCGACGGCCGCCGAGCCATCGACCACGGCGGAGCCCGAAGCGGCGGCCGCGGCGACCTCGGACGCGCCTACGCCGTGAGGAATCGGGCCCGGGCGTGCGCGAGGTGCTGGTCGGGTGAGCCTTCGACGACCTCCACCACCTTGCCGCCCGCGTCGATCAGGAACGTGACGCGGCGCGCGTGGCCGGTCGGGCCGAGCACTCCGTAGAGCTTCGAGACCTTCTGGTCGGCGTCCGCGATCAGCGGGAACGGGAAGCCGTACTTGTCGCGGAACGCTTTCTGCGCGGGGCAGTCGTCCGTGCTGACGCCGACGACGCGGACGTGCTTCGCCTGGTACTCCGGGTAGACGTCCCGGAACCCCTTCCCTTCGATCGTGCAACCGGGAGTGTCCGCCTTCGGGTAGAAGTAGAGCACGACCGGTGCGCCTCGCGTCGAGGAAAGCTGGAACGACGCACCGCTGTGGTCCAACGCCTGAAACTCGGGGGCCGTATCTCCGACCGCGACCATACCTCGCCAGTCCGGCGGGCCTATTTGAAGAGCGGGCGGCCGCCCGTCCCGGCCGAGGGGTTCAGCCAATCCCTACGGTGACGAGGGTCTCGGTCGACTTGAGCCCCGGGATCCGCCGGATCTTGTGCACGACGGTGTCGAGCGCCTCGTTGATGTGCGGCGCCTGGACCTTGACGATGAGGTCGAACGGACCCGTGACCGCCTGGACCTCGGCCACCCCGGGCACTGCCTTCATCCGTCGCAGCACGTCGTCGAGCTTGCCGACTTCGACCTCGACGAGCAGGAAGAGCGTCTCCACGCGCCGGCCCTCGACGCGGCACGGCCGGAGGCGCACTTCAACTTAGCGAGCACTGGCCGTACGGTGACTCGGGGGCGTGGGCGGGACCCGACCCACCCGCCCCCGTGCCCAGGTTCCCGGGAGTCACCGCGAAAGACTCCGCGAGTGTGGCGGCTTGAGAGTCCCACGGAAAGTACCGCGATCCCGTTCCTCCGTCTAGCACCGGCTTCGCCATCCGTGTCGGGTTCCGGCCGCCGGCCCCATCGTGGCCCCGGGAACGAGACCCTTGGCGGCGACGCCCGTCCGGCGGCTCCTGCTCCGATCGACCCCGGCGGCCCCACGTCGGCCGCGTCCAGGGCGGGATCGGTTCGGAATCCTATAATCTGAGGGGGATCTTATCCCTCTTCGCGTCGACCCAATGCCGACCGCGAGTCGATATCTGCGGATCGATCGAGGCATATTCTGGGCGGGTACGTGGGCCATCGCCGCGTACTTTCCCTTGACGGTTTTCGTGGCTCCACGTCTCGACGTCGCCGGGTCCGTGTACGTCGGATTCTCGATCGTGCTTTTGTTGGGGGTGATCTTGCTCGTGCTCAGTGTAATCCCGAGGCGGGCCCGTTCCGCGGATGACCAGACCTCCGTCGATCGTACGGCGGGTCAACCGCGGCGGATCGACGTCGCGCTCAGCGTCGCTCTCGCGGTGTGCGTGGGTGGAACGTTGCTCGTGGGTACCGGTGTCGTCCCGACCGGACTCTACCCAGCGTCGGGCTCCACGTGGGACCTCGCGATGAATCCGTGCGACCACCTCTCCTCGGGAGAGTCGAACAGTTTCGCCGCCATGTTCCCGATCTGGTCGACGGTCCATGTGGACAGTTCCGATGCGAACGGCGCCCTCTTCTGGCTTCTTCTCGAGGGTGGCTCCGGTCTCAACGGAGAGATCCTAGGCTACGGCGGTGTCTGGTCGTTCGTCTCCGACGGCCAGCCGATCCTCGTGTGGGTCCTCTCGCCGCTGCCGCCGAACAACGAGACGAGCTGCCCCACCACGATCATCGTCGTCACGGTGCAGTACTCGACGTGAGGGTCGGGTCGTCCGGGCCGCCCTCTGGACGGGCGCTTCGACCTTCCCACGCCCGCCTCTTTCGGACGGGCTGCGAGTGTCCCCGGGTCGGCGCGAGGAGCCCGGCGGATTCTCGGTCGTCTTCGAGGTGAATGTGGGGAATCCAAACACCCAAACCGTTATGGCCCGTTGGCGGCCGCTCCTCCGGACCATGGACCTCGTCCTCCGGGACACGCTCTCCGGCACGCTCAAGCCCGTGCAACGGAGGCGCGGCCGGCCGCTGAGGCTCTATGTCTGTGGGCCGACGGTCTACGACGTCGCCCACGTCGGGCACGCGCGCACGTACCTGTTCTTCGACGTGGCGCGACGGTTCCTCGAGAGCGAGGGCGTCCCGGTGCGCCACGTCATGAACATCACCGATTTCGAGGACAAGCTCGACGCCCGCGCGGCGGAGCTCGGCATCCCGTGGCGCACGCTCGCCCGGCGCGAAGAACGGGCGTTCCTCCGAGATCTGCGTTCGCTCCACGTCCGCCTCCCCCACTACCGCCCACGCGCTACGGACTTCGTCCCCCGGATGGTGGCCGCGGCCCGGGCCCTCGAGCGGACCGGCCGGGTCCGGCGGGACGGCAACGAGTGGATCTATACCCCACCGAAGCGAGGGGCCCGGGAGAATTTCCCGACCGACCGGCAACTCGCGGCGCACGCCGTCCCCGAGCCCGGCCATCCGTTCCCGAGCTCCCAGGGGCGTGCCGGCGAGTTCATGGTCTGGCGCCTCCAGGACCCGCCGAAACCGTCCTGGCCGAGCCCGTGGGGCCGGGGGATCCCCGGTTGGCACCTCGAATGCTTCGTGATGGCCGACCGCCTCCTCGGCATTCCGGTCGACCTGCACGGCGGCGGCGTCGACCTGATCTATCCGCACCACTACGGCGAGAAC
>JASHWZ010000194.1 GCA_030043865.1 Thermoplasmata archaeon
CCTGACCTACTCACGGCCGGGCCCGCTGGTTTCCCCGGCGCCACACCTCGCCTAAATGGGCCCCGGGCCCTCGACCGGCCGAGGCCGGACGATGGCGAAGCTCACGATCGCGGGGATACCGGGAAGCCTACGGCGCGGCTCGTACTCTCTCGGCCTGCTGAAGGCCGCGGTCGAACTCGCCCCTCCCGACGTCGAGGTCGAGGTCCTCGACATCTCGGGATTCCCGGTCTTCAACCAGGACGACCAAGCGAATCCGCCGCCGAACGTGGTCGCCTTCAAGGAGAGGGTTCGCGCGGCGGACGCGGTCCTCTTCTCCCTCAACGAGCACAACTACAACCTCTCGGCGGCCGAGAAGAACGTCATCGACTGGGCCTCCCGCCCGTACGAGTCGAGCGTGTGGAACCGCAAGCCCGCCGGACTGATGAGCGTCTCCATCGGAGCGATGGGCGGAGTGCGCGCGCAGCTCGACCTCCGACACGCGATGGTCTTCCTCAACATGTTCCCGATCAACCGGCCCGAGGTGATCGTCCCGTTCGCCGCGCAGAAGTTCGACGCGAACGGACGCCTGACCGACGAGACGACGCGCAAGTTCGTCACCGACCATCTCGTCGAGCTGGTGCGCCACACCCGCGTGCTCACCCGCGCCCCGTAGCGAGGCGCCCCTCGCTCGCCCGCGGCGCGCGCGAAAGTCATTAAGCACGAGCCCTCCTGCCCCGCCCCGGTGGGCACGTAGATCAGCGGAAGATCGCTGCTTTCGCAAAGCAGAGGTCGGGGGTTCAAATCCCCCCGTGTCCATTCCGCCGGGAGACTCAGGTCTTCGCTCGTTTTGTCCTACCTCTCCCCGAAACTTGCGACAGACCACGTCGCCGGAACACTCTCGATTATCGCGGTAGGCACCGAGAGACCGGCGTCCGACGCGGTACCTTCATGCATCCCACGGATTCCCTATCATTCGTGTCCGCGAGTGCTGGAGCACCTCGTGAATTCGACCTCCGATCCATAAATCGGAAGCTCTACACGACTCGAAGACCCGGTCGATTCGTAGGACTCGGAGTGGCTCTCGGCATCGCGGCGATCGCGACCGCGGTGCTCGTCACGAAGTTCGACCTCATTGTTCAAAGTGTGGTCGGTCGAACTGAGGCGGGCCCGGTGTTCGTCGTGGTTCTCGGCCTCGCCTTCGCCTCGGTCGCGATGACCGGTAACCTCTACTTCGCCCTCGCGCCCGGCGGCTCTGCTCTGCGAGTCGGGAACGATGGAGTGCTGGTACTCTACCCGAACGGACGACAGCGAATAATCCGATGGGACGAGCCGAGACTCCGGCTCCGGCTACTGGACTTCAGCTCTCACGAGGCCGAGGCCGTCGATTATGGGTCGCCGTACTTTCTTGAGCGGCATCGCGGGCAGTGGACCGCGTTGTCCCGGGAGGCGTTCGAGTCAATCCTGTCGGCGGCCGTCGCACAGAAGCTCGAGGTGACGTCGTTCGTAGGCTTCGGCGGGTACGGGGTCCCACCGCTGGTCAGATGTATTCACCCCCCCGGCGTCCGGATCCGAACCTGGCTGGGAAAACCGCTCCCCTCTCACCCAACGTGAGGCCCTCGAGCTCAGGGACCGGCCGGCGCGCCATCGGCCCTAATATGTCTCTGCGGTGTGGTACGTACGTGGCCACGAACCTTCCCCCCACCCTGCGCAAGCTCACGAAGGCCGAGGAGCGAGTGATCCTCCACGGCGGGACCGAGGCCCCGTTCTCGGGCGAGTACGAGCACTTCACCGGGCGAGGCTCGTACACCTGCAAGCGGTGCGGCGCGGTGCTCTACCAATCGGTCGACAAGTTCGACGCGGGGTGCGGGTGGCCGTCCTTCGACCGCGAGGTGCCGGGGGCGGTCCGCCATCTCCGGGATCCTGACGGGGAACGCGTCGAGATCCGGTGCGCCCGATGCGACGCCCATCTCGGCCACGTCTTCGAAGGGGAACGGTTCACGCCCCGGAACGTGCGACACTGCGTGAACTCGATCTCGCTCCTCTTCGTTCCGGACCCGCCCGTCACGAAGAGTCCGTGACCGGAGCGCGGGCGTCGGTGTAACCAGCTTCGGTTCGGGTGCATAGGGGTTTATCCCTCGGCGGGCGCTCTCCGCATCCATGACGAAGGTCGTCGTGCAGTCGATCGAGAACGGGCCGAACCTCGTCCTGGTCGACGGGAAGGCCGACGTGGCGCTCTGCCGGTGCGGTCACTCGGAGAAGAAGCCGATGTGCGACGGGACCCACCGGAAGGTCAACTTCCGCGCGGCCGCCGCCACCACGACGATTCTCGAATAGCTCTGGGTCGCTACCCAGCGGGCGGACGGCGCGTCGTCCGCAGCCGGGCCAGATACATCCCGCGGTGCCGCATGAATCCTCGGCGCCGGAACTGCGCCCGGAACCCGGCCCCCCGGAGCGCGTCCAGGAAGGTCGGGACGGAGAACAGCCCGAGGTCGTGACGCTCGACGAAATGTTGGATTCCTCGCCGGGTTCGGACCAAGTGATGCATGTCGAGGATCGAGCGGCGCCCCCGACGCTCGGAAACGTTCATCCGGACGATGGGGTCGTCCGGCGGGCCGAAGATCTGGGCGTGGACGGCTCCGGTCCGGTACCGCTCCGGAGTGAACCACGGCTCGATGACGGCCACGCCGCCGGGCTCGAGGTGTCGGGCGAAGTTCCGGAGGGTCCGGCG